>JAWODE010000721.1:0-13208 GCA_046483455.1 Candidatus Hydrogenedentota bacterium
GTTACGCATCGGCGACTTGAGCATCGCCGCCATCCCCTGCGAGGTGTTTGCTGAAACCGGACTCGAAATCAAAGAGAAAAGCCCCTTTGCCAAAACGTTTACCATCGAGCTGGCCAATGGATACAACGGCTACCTGCCGACGCCGGAGCAGCATGCCCTCGGCGGCTACGAAACCTGGCGCGCACGATCAAGCTGCCTGGAAGTCCCCGCATCCGACGCCATCACCACTGCGGTGTTTGAATTGTTTGACCAGCTTCACCCCGGCGAGAGTGAATAGCCCGGACATCGCGTAAGAGTGGACCTGCGTGTCCGGCCGCAAAGCACGCCGCAAAAGCCAGGACACCGTCTCTGGTCTACAATTCGACCTCGATGGGGTCCTTCACTTTCTCCTGCCACGCGTGGATGGCGGCGGTCATCGTGCGTACACGCTCTTCGTGTTCGGGCCGGCCGAAAAGGTTCGTGGTCTCGCCGGGATCGTCATTGAGATTATAGAGCTGGTTGTGTTCGAGGGTGTGGAGGGTGAGTTTCCACCGGTCGGGGGTAACAATAGTGCGGAACGCGTTGCCCTCAGGCAAATCCGGCAGGCGAATCGCGCCGGCCGGGTTCGGCCCGGACTTGTCAATGGTCCCCGCCCGATGCCACTCCACGATCACCGGGCCGGGGTCGCGGCCATCGCGGATGCAGGGCACAAGGCTCTTGCCGGGCAGTGGCGCGTCGGCTTTCGCATCCATGAGGTCCAGCAGCGTCGGCACCAGGTCGATGTGGCTGACCGGCGCGGTGATCTGCCGGCCGGGAATGTCCGGGATGCGCATAAGCCACGGTACCCGCTCAGACTCTTCATAGCTGTAGCACTTCGTGAGAAGCCGGTGTGAGCCCATCATGTCCCCGTGGTCGCTGGTGTAAACAATGATGGTGTTGTCCATTAACCCAAGGTCTTCGAGGGTGCGGAGGATGCCGCCGACGGCTCTGTCAACCGAATGGACCAATCCCCAGTAATTGGCGATCAGACGCCGCCAATTGGCCTCGGTCTTCAGCGGCAGGTCCTTCCAGCCGTTCTCGAGATAATAGGCGCGGCGCTTCCGGTACTCCTCGGGCTCGTTGTCCTCGAGGGGATCGTCGAAATTTTTGGGCGCGTACACGTCGTCAAGCGCATGCAGATCGTCGAAAGGGCCCGTAAACGGCATATGGGGCTCGAGGAAATTGATATAAAGCATGAACGGCTCGTCGCGGTGACGGCGCAGGAAGTCACAGGCTTCGCGTTCGAGGAAACGCGGTTTGGTGTGTTCATACGGCCGGTTTGTTGCGAAAGTACGGCTGAAATTCCCCCGCTCGCCCGGCGGCTCGTAGCCCTGCTCACACAGGAAATGCCAATAATCGCTCTTCTTCGTCATGTCGCGCTCTTCGCGATAATAGCGGCGGTAGCCGTCCTCGATACTTCGCCACTCCTGGAATCCATGCTGGGCGAAGACTTCGTCGCCAAGATGCCACTTGCCGAAATAGCCGGTGGCGTAATCGGGGTCGGCCACCAGTTCCGGAAACGTGGGCACGTCTTGCGGCAGGGCAATGTTGTTCTCCGTGCAACCGTTCATGTGGGGCCAAAGACCCGTCATGACGGTCGACCGCGAAGGCGTACAGACCGGCTGGCTGACGTACGCATTGCGAAATACCACGCTCTCGGATGCCAATCGGTTCAGGTTAGGCGTCTGGATAACATGGTTGCCATAAGCCGCCATGGTGTCCGGCCGCTGTTCGTCGGTCCAAAGAAAAAGTAGGTTGGGCTTGCGCCGCGAAGTCCCTTGCCCCTGCGCTGTTCGCCCAAGCGCTATCGCCGCCGCCGCGGCCGCCTGGGTTTTGAGAAACGTGCGCCGGGAAGAATGGATTTCCGTTTGATGTTCCATGTCTTTTTCCCTGCTGATGCTTCCCCGACTCAGTATGTGCCAGTTCCCCCTTCAGTGCGCGCAATGTCAAGAAAGCGGTGTAACATTCGCCTTGGGCAAAAAATACAATCGGTTGTGTGTCGAAACTATACGCTTCGCTTAGAAACGAAACATCATCATTTGGCTGAGTATAACATGTTATAGATAAAAGTGCCTCGGCACGGCAATTGCTGATGATGGGCGGTCCGGTATGCGAAAAGGAGTAAAACATGATTCGCACCGTGTTTTTGGCCGCCGTTTTTCTTATCGGTGCGGGGTGCTCCACCACCCCGCGGGTGCCGGAGATAACTCCCGGGCATCCGGGCGCGCTGGACGCTGCGCAGGGACCACGCGAAGCTGCGCCACAGGTTCTTGAAAGCCGCATGCCGCTCCCGGAAATCTCCAAACGTCAGGTGCAAAGCGGGGATTCCGGCATGGGCGGAATGCGGATGGACAGGCAGAAGGACGCCGAGGGCCGGTATTTCTGTCCTCTCCACTCTCATATCCACTCTGATTCGCCCGGCAGGTGCTCGCATTGCGGGATGACGCTAAGACGAAAAGGGGCGGTTCGATGAATCGCATATGCACATCGCTGGCGCTGTTCGCAGCCGTGCTGGCGTGTTTTCTGGGTGGATGCGCCACGGTATCCATGGAGGAAGCGTTCGAGCCCGTGAAAACCGGGACAGCCGGGCGTACCGGCCAGACGCCGGAGTGGCGCGACGTTTCGGCAACGGGCGCAACGGTCGATGCCGCCATCTCGGAGGCGCTGGAAGATGGCCTGACTGCTGATGAAGCCGTAGCCATCGCGCTGACGAATAACCGGCGCCTGCAGGCCGTGTATGCGGAAGTCGGCATCGCCGAGGCCCAGTACGTACAGGCCGGGCTCTTGAAGAACCCCACCCTGTCGGGTGTGCTCTACTACGCTCCCCATGACCGCAAAATCTGGGATTTCGAGGTCGTCACCGATTTTATCCATATCCTGATGACCCCCATGCGCAAACAGCTCGCGGAAGCCGAGCGCGAGCAGGTCCGGCTGACCGTGCAATCCGAGGTGGTAGGCGTAGTGGCCGATGTGCGCCGGGCGTATTATCAAATTCAGGCGGACCAGCAGATGCGTGAACTGTGGGAAACCGTGCTTGAGGCCACCGAGGCGGCCTTTGAAATGGCCCTGCATCTTCGCGAAGCAGGCAATATTCCTCAAATCGCGGTGATGGGCGAGCGGGCCCTCTTCGAGGATGCCAAACTCCGCCTCGCTGCCGCTGAAGCGGCCGTCGTTGCCGATCGTGAACATCTTAATGATCTGATGGGCCTGTGGGGAGACCCGGCAAGCTGGACCATCACAGAGCGCTTGCCAGACATTCCTGAAGAGGCGTTCGATACGGCACATATTGAGCGAAGGGTGCTCGAGCAAAGCTTCGACCTTGATGCAGCTTACCGCAGTGTGGAAACGGCCGCCCGCAGATATGGCATCGAACAGGTAACGGCGGTGCTCCCTGAAGTGGAAGTAGGCATGGCATTCGAGCGTGAACGGGAAACCGAGACGCACCTGAAGAAAAAGGAGTACCTCACGGAAACCGAATACGAGTTGGAGGAGGAGCGGGGTCCCGAAGTCTGGTGGGTAGGCCCGGCCCTGTCGCTTCCGATTCCCATTTTCGACCAGGGACAGGCCAGGCGCGCCCTCGCCCGCGCGGAGATTCGCCAGCAATGGGACCGGTACACCGCCTTGGCCGTCGAGCTGCGGACAGCCGCGCGTCTCGCGGCCTACCGGTTGCGAACTGCCCGGGAGGTGGCGCTGTCCCACCGTGACGTCATCGTTCCTTTGAGGCACCGCATTACTCAGCAGACTCACTTGAGGTACAACGGCATGTTCGTTGGGGTGTTCGATTTGCTGCGGGCGAAACAGGCCGAAATCGCTGCCGGCCAACGTTACATTGAATCGATCCACGCGTACTGGATGGCACGTACCGATGTTGATCAATTGCTTATGGGCCGGGCGCTGTCACCGGGGCAAATAAGCCCTGCCGGTATGGCCGCGGGCGGCCCTGTGGCGGGTGGGGGAGGACCAGGAGACGGCCATTGATGCGAACGAATTCACGGAACAACACATCGTCGCGACAAAGAATTACCCGGCGAAACATCTTGCTTTCTGGAGCGGCAGCGGCCGCACTGAGCGGTGCGTCTGCGGAAGAAGCACCGCCGGGGGGTGAGGCGGCTTCAGGCACTCCGCCGGTTCCATGGGCCGAGGCGACGCAGGCGGAGTATCCTCCCGGAGAGCCGGGCAAAGACTACAATCCCGTCTTCACGCCCAACGGAAGCACTGCTCCCTACAAGATCCGCGATGGTGTGAAAGTGTTTCATCTGGTGGCTGAGCCCATCGTTCACACGCCCGTCGAGGGCTTGACCATTCGCACGTGGGGATTCAACGGCGGTACCCCCGGCCCGACCATCGAGGTTGTGCAGGGCGACCGCGTGCGCATTTACGTGACCAATAAGCTTCCGGCTGAAACTACCGTGCATTGGCATGGCATCCTGCTTCCGTGCGGCATGGACGGTGTTGCGGGCCTGACCCAGCCCGTCATCAGGCCGGGAGAGACGTACCGCTATGACTTCATTTTCTCGGAGCACGGCACGTTTATGTATCACCCGCATTTCGACGGCATGACCCAGGAGGGCATGGGGTTAACGGGTATGATCGTCGTCCATCCACGCAGCCGGGACATTCCGCGGCCGGACCGTGACTTCGCGATTATGTTGCACGAGTGGTTCATCGAGGGTGGGACGGCGCGTCCCAACGCACTCGAAATGACCGACTTCAACATCCTCACCATGAACGGCGCGGCATTTCCTGATACGCATCCTCTCGTCGCGGAATTGGGTGACCGGGTGCGCATTCGCATTGGTAACCTCAGCGCCATGGACCATCATCCCATTCATCTCCACGGTTACTATTTCAAGATCGTGGAGACCGATGGTGGCCCCATACCGCCAGGCGCGCAATGGCCTGAAACGACCGTGCTGGTTCATGTCGGCAGCGCCCGGGCCATTGAGTTAACCGCCGACAATCCCGGCGACTGGCTGATGCACTGCCATATGACGCACCATACCATGAATCAGATGGGTCACAATTCTCCCAATATGGTTGGCGTCGAAGTAGGCGAACTCGAGCAGAGAATCAAGAAGCTTCTGCCCGATTACATGACCATGGGCACGCGAGGCATGCGGCCGCTTCAGGAAATGAACATGCCCGTACCCGATAACAGCGTTCCCATGCTGGGTTTCAAGGGACAGTTTGGACAGACGGTGCTCGGCAGCATGGTCACCGTGTTGAAAGTGCGCGAGACGTGGCCCCATTATAGCGACCCCGGTCCTTACGTCTTTCCGTCGGGAAGCGTGGCGTGCACTGCCACGGAGCGGGAATTGCGCTCGGATGGCATCACCGTTGACTGGACCGATTTTGAACCGGCATCGGCATCAGGCAGGCAGGATATGGGATAAGGAACAATGTCGGACAAAAAAGCCGCACAGAGCTCGACGCAACCATGGGATCGCAAATGGTCTTCGAAATCTTGGGGCGCGGCACTGGTCTTCCTCTACCTGGCCGCGGTGGCCGCGCCGCTTGTTCTGGCCCTCATCCACGAACCCTCCTCGTTCCGCTCGTTCTGGGGCGAACTGGGCAAGGGCTTTGGCTTGGCAGGGTTCGCGATTCTGGCGCTTCAAACGGTGTTGAACGCCCGGTTTCGCATCTTCGAGGCCCCCTTTGGCTACGATGTGGTGACGCGCTTCCACCGGACCATGGCCATTGTGGCCCTGGTGATGCTGCTTGCGCATCCCCTCCTCCTCGCGCTGGACATGGGCAGCCTATTCCTATTCAGCCTCGATACCTCGTGGAAGATTTACCTGGGCAAGTTTACGCTGCTGTTTGTCCTGCTCGCCGTGCCTTTTGCCCTTTTTTTCCGGTTCCTGGGCCTCAATTACCAGACGTGGCGCGTGATGCACAAAGCAATGATTGCGGTAATTGTACTGGCTTTTGCCCATGGATGGTTTGCCGGTTCGGACCTCGATAATGCCGGCGTACAGGCGGTATTCATCGTGCTGCTCGCCTCCGCCGTCGCCATTTTCGTCTATCGCAACGCCATCCTCCCGTTTGTGGGGCGCTACCGCTACACGGTGGAAGGCGTGGACAAAGCCGCCCGCGATGTCTACACCCTCACCCTGAAACCGGTCAACGGCGGCATGCCGCCCCACGATGCCGGGCAGTTTGCCTTTTTGAAACTCACCCGGCCCGGCCGGCGCTCGGAAGAACATCCGTTTACGATCCCTTCATCCCCGATGGAGCGTGGCCATGTCCAATTCACCATCAAGCGTTCGGGGGATTTTACAAACACCATCGGGGACACCCGGCCGGGCGACAAAGCCTTTCTCGAGGGGCCGCTGGGCCGGTTTTCGCCCGTCCATTACGAGGCGCCCTGTTTCCTGTTCATCGCCGGAGGTGTAGGAATTACGCCGATTATCAGCATGTTGCGCTATCTCCGGGATATCAAGGATCAGCGCCGCGGGTTGCTCTTATACGCGAACCATGCCGAGCCCGACATCATTTTCCGCGACGAACTGGCGTCGCTGCCCCACAACATGTCGGTTGTTCATGTGCTCAAAGAGGCGCCCGAAAACTGGAGTGGCGAGGAAGGACTAATCACCCAGGACATCATCCGCCGCCACGCAGGGGAAATCCTCGACAAGTGCCACGTTATGCTCTGCGGACCACCTCCCATGATGGACGCGGTCCTCGAAAGTCTCAACAACCTGGGAATAGAGCCCCAACGGATTCATTTCGAGAAGTTCTCGCTGTAAGGAGGGACGATGCGTTCACGTTCTGCAACTCGGATCACCATAGTGGCAATCGCTGTTATCATGGCGGCCGCTGCATTATTCGCACTTCTGCGGAGTAGCGCCCTGTTTTCAAGCGGGTAATCCGCACAATTCCAATCACGATAGGAGGTACATTATGCGATGCCGCCATATCCTGATGCTTTCCAAACCCGGGACTGCACGCGCCGATGAGCTCGACCTTTTCCTCGATTTTTTCCGGCTATTCTTCGGGTTCATTCTCGAGGCTGAGGGATTCTCATTTCTCAACATCCTATGGAAAGACTGAATTAACGTTCGCCAAATTCTGAATGTTTTTTCGCTCATTTCGTCGTTTTTATAGAGCAATCGAGCGAGGTTTCCGGCGGGCTCGCATGGGAGTAACGCCAATGAGCAGCAAGCGCATATATCCATTAAAGCCGGCGCAAGTCTTTTTCCTCATTGCGTTTATATGGGGCGCGCCCATCCTCGCCGAGTCGTTACCGCGTACCGCGCACCATTATGGCGCCGAGGGGGCGAAGGCGCGGTCCGAACATCGCCCGGACAGGCAGCATTACAGCCCCGGTACCGCGGAAGGCGTGCATTTCCGGCGTGACGTTCCCACATTCAGGCACGAGGCGGGCCGCATATCCGCAAAATCCCGCCGACACCATTCGTACGTGGCCACGGGCCGCAGCGTGATCCTCTCCGGCCCCGGCCGTGTGCATCACGGGCATTATTACCGGCGGCATAGACGTGATTACCGGTATCCCGCGCGGTCCTATTGGGTGCCCGGCTACTGGAAAATGGTCTACAAAAGAGTCTGGATTCCAGGTCACTGGGAACGGCGCCATATTCCCCCGGTGTACCGACGGGAAATGCGTAATGGACGCGAGGTCGTTATCCTTATCAAGAAAGAGCGCTGGGAGCGCATCTGGGTGGAAGGCCGCTACGAAACCCGCCGCGAACGGGTCTGGATTGACGGTTATTGGGCCCGAAGACGCTGACGCCGAGCCGCCTCCCGCCTACGGCCTCAGCGGCGTCTTTTGGGACCCCGCCGCCGCTGATGCGGCCGTTTCCGTTTCGATGAATTCCGGCGCACCTGTTCTGTTTCCGGGTCAGCCCCCTCGTAAGCTTCCTTGTGAATTCTTACCACGCGCGCGTTTTTGTCCTCGACGGAATTCAAACTTCCGCAACGTGGACACTTCGAGATAGTCTCAGCATTTTCATCGAGGTAACTGAACCCGCAGAAAGTACAACGCCAAAGGTATTGTTTTCCCAGGGTGCGGTGCGCCCGCCACGCGCTGAACTCGGTGTACACCCAGATTCCTCCTGCCAGCACGATAAGAATCCCGCTGTAGAGAAGCAGGGCCTCGCCTATTTCGAGCTGGATCACGGCAGGATACCTTCCTCTTTCCGCGCCGGGGTGATAAGCAAGGTTCCGTGCTGGTCCCAGGTATTGGACTCCTCGAGGGGGGCAAAACGATACGTCGTAAGTGCCCGGGCGGCACTCACCACAATGCCCGCGTCATCCGGCAAAGGAGTAAGCACCTCAACAACCTCTCCCTCGGGATTCACCCGAAACACAAGCGTTATCGGCTCGGTCAATTCCTCCGGGTCCACTTTAAACAACGCTTCGATCGGAGGCGAAAACAGCAACTCGCGATCGCGCGGCTCAGACATCCACTCGACGTACGCCTCGAACCCTTCGGCAGGCCGGGCCACAAGCTGCGGCATTCCCTGTTCGATCACCGTTTCCTCTTCCTCATCGAAAAACCAGGAAGACGACAGGGCATCCCCTACGCGCTCCAAACCGCGCCCAAGCCGGGCCCAGGGCTCACTCAGCGGGGCGTCAAGAAATTCCGCAAGCCGCGACTGGATGGTCAAACTCTCTTCCCGCAACTCGAGCATTTCCATCTCAGCGAACTCGAGGCGGGGCAACTCGATGGCGGGTAGCCCGGAAGCCCACCCCGCGGAGACTTCGCTGCCCTCATCACGAGCCAACTCCTCGATTCCCGCCTTGCGCAACGGGTCTTCCAGCACCGGCAAATTCCGGGAGCGCCTTTCCGGCGCCGCACGGGCCTCTTCGGAAACAAGCTGCTGTTCCGAGAGAATGTGAAAATCGTAATACTCGATCCGTTTCACCTGAAACTCGAAAACGATGGAAAACAGCGTCACCATCGAAATATGGAAGACCACCGACAAACAAAGGGCAACCAAAAACGGGCGGTTTTTGAGCATGCCGCCCTTCTTACCCTTCCTCAACCTCGGAGGGAGGCTGCGCCGCGATGCCGAAGTTTGTGATGCCCAAGCTGCGTGCAATGCCCAATACCTTCACCAGTCGCGCGGTTTGGGTGCGGCCATCCGAGCGGATCAACAACATGATATCCGGACGCGCCCGCTTCTCGTCCGCGAGTTTCTGCGACAATTGTCCCATACTCGCGACCTCGATGTTATCGATATAGATGGGACCCTGGCCATCCGGGCCGCCTTCGCCATAAGCCAGCGTAATGGTGATATCCTTTTTCTCGAGGGTCGTTGCGCCGGGCGCTTCCGGCACTTCGATGTTCACCGTGCTCTGAACGACAAATGTGCTGGATAACATGAAGAAAACGATCAGTTGAAAGACAACGTCTATCAACGGCGTCAGGTCCAACTGGGCCTTCACCTTCTTCTTCTCGTCACCTTCTCGAAAATGCATGGCTTCCTACATTTGGCCCGCGGGCTCCGCGGCGCTAAATCTCACGTTCACCGCGGTGCCGCGTCAACAATTCAATTAACTCGGAAGAGCTGACCTCCATCTCGAGAATCATGTTCTCCACGCGGCTTACAAAGTAATTGTACGCGATCAGTGTGGGAATGGCGACGGTGAGCCCCGCCGCGGTGGTAACCAGGGCGTTGCTGATGCCCTCGGCCAAATCCGACGGATTGACCTGCCCTTTAAGCGCCTGGATTTGAGCAAAGGCCTTGATCATGCCCGACACCGTACCCAGCAGCCCCAAAAGCGGTGCGATGTTCGCACAGGTGGCCAACGCCGAAAGATAACGCTCCAAGCGCGGAATTTCGAGATGGCCGGCGTCTTCGATCGCTTCCCGGATATCTTCTTTCGTCCGGTTGTATTTCAAAATGCCCGAGCGCATGATCCGCGCGATGGGCACGTCCACCTCATCACAAATCTCGACGGCATCCTGCATACGGTTCTGGCGAAGCACCTGCCGCATCGTGTCCATGAATTCGCGGGTATCGATCGAAGCGCGGCGCAAGCTCCAAAAACGCTCGATCACGATGGCGAGAGCCACGATCGAACACGCCCCGATGGGGATCATAAGAATCCCGCCCTTCATGATCACGTCATAGATTTGCGTCACGGTATCAGGCACGAAAATTCCCTCCTTACAAAAACCGTCTCTACATCCGTCAGGCTTACCGGGTCACCAGTGTGCCCAAGCCCTGCGTGGTAAATATTTCGAGGAGCAACGCGTGAGGCACGCGGCCATCAATGATATGCGTTTTGCGAACTCCCTGCTCGAGAGCAACCAGACACGAGTCCACTTTCGGAATCATTCCCCCTGCAATCACGCCGGAATCCTTCAATTTGGCAATCTCGTCTCGATCAATGCGATGAATGAGCGAATCGGGGTCCTCCGCGTCGCGCAAAAGCCCGGGGGTATCCGTCATAAACACGAGCTTCTCTGCGTTTAATGCGGCGGCAATTTCTCCCGCCGCCGTATCGGCATTGATATTCCAGGTGTTTCCGTCCGGGTCCGTCGCCAACGGCGCGACCACGGGAATAAAGCCGGAGCGGCATAACGTATCGATAATTTCGGTTTTCACGTTGGTCACATGCCCGACAAACCCGACATCGGCGCCATCCGGAAGTTCAATCCGCTGGGCGTGCAACAAGTTCCCGTCTTTGCCGCAAATCCCCACCGAATTCCCGCCCGCGGTGTTGAGCAATGCCACAATCTCTTTGTTCACCGTGCCCGCCAGGACCATCTCGACGACGCGTATCGTTTCTTCATCGGTGATCCGCAGACCGTTGTGAAAAGTGGTGTCGACATTGAGCGCTTTCAAGCGCCGGTTGATTTCGGGGCCGCCGCCGTGAACCACGACAGGGTTCATGCCGACGAATTTCATTAAGGTGATGTCCTCGGCCACGCTCTTGCGCAGCGTGGGATTCTCCATCGCCGCCCCACCATACTTTATGACAACCGTCTTACCATCAAAGTCGCGAATGTAGGGAAGCGCTTCGATGAGGATCGACGCCTTTTGAATGAATTCCTGCATCTGCCCGTGCCTATCCATCCCCAACTTTCGCCCCCTGTCTCACGTCCGGTAATCGGCATTAATTTTTACGTAGTCATAACTCAGGTCCGAGGCCCAGAATACCGCAGACCCGGGTCCATTCCCAACCTCGAGCCGGATTCTAAATTCCGGCTGTTTCATGATGGCGGCGGCCTCCTGTTCACGATAGCTCAACGGCATACCTTCCGCCACCAGTTGCACGTCGTCGAGCCACAACGCAACATCGCCCGGATTGAACGGCACCCCGGCATACCCCGCCGCGCAAACGAACCGCCCCCAGTTGGGGTCCTCACCAAAAAAGGCCGTTTTACACAATTGCGATAGGCCGATGGCCCGCGCAAGCGTTTTCGCCTCGCCGTCGCCGCGGGCTCCCGAGACCGCTATCTCGACCAGTTTCGTCGCGCCTTCGCCGTCCCGAACCAGCATTTTTGCCAGTTCCCGGCAGATTTCGCCCAACGCTTCCTTAAACGCCTGGGAATCCGGGCTGCCGGCTGCAAGAGACGGCAAGCCCGCCGCGCCGTTGGCAAGACACAGCACGCTGTCGCTCGTACTCATATCATTATCGACGGATATGCAGTTGAACGAGTGTTCCACCGCCTCGCGCAGCATATCTGAAAGCAGCGGGGCCTCGACGGTTACGTCGGTCGTAAGGACAACGATCATTGTGGCCATGTTCGGACAAATCATGCCCGAGCCCTTAGCCATCGCGCCGATCCGGGCGGTCCCACTACTCAACGCCACCTCACACGCCAGTTCCTTGGGCACGGTGTCGGTAGTCATGATCGCTTGCGCCGCATCGCCGTGGCCTTCTACCGAAAGCTCATCCGCACAACGTTTTACGCCCTCAAGAATGCGGCCCATGGGCAACGGCACCCCGATCACGCCGGTGCTGCACACGCACACCTCTTCGGGCAACACCTCGAGCTGGGTGGCGACTTCCTCCGCGGTGGTCCGGACATCGCGGTGACCCCGTTCTCCGGTCACCGCATTGGCATTTCCGCTGTTGATGAACACCGCCCGCGCCGCGCCGTTCGCGCACACCCCTTCGTTCCAAATGACGGGGGGAGCCTTCATGACATTGGTCGTAAACATGCCGGCGACGGCACAACCCTCGCCGCTCGCCACAAACGCGCAATCCTTCGTCGTTTCATCGGGCTTGATCCCCGCCCGGACGCCCGAAGCGCGAAAGCCCTTCGGCGCCGTTATGCCGCCTTGGAGCATTTTCACGGAGCCATTCCTCCGAAATTCAGTCCGGTTGTCTCGTCTAAGCCGAACATGATGTTGAGACATTGGACGGCCATGCCCGCGGTGCCTCCAAAGAGGTTGTCAATAGCGCTTACCACGATGAGGTTGCCGGTCCGTTTGTCCCTAACCCAGCCAAAATCGCAGAAATTGGAGCCCCTCACGAAACGCAGCTCGGCCAGTTTGCCCTCGCCCAACACGCGCAAGAAGGGCTCGTCGGCATACCGCTCGTAACAAGCCGCAACATCGAGCCCTTCCGTGGGCCGAAACGTGATGGTGCTCAAAATACCGCGTGTATAAGGCCCCACGTGCGGGCTGAATTGAATCATAACGTCGCCGCCAAGTTCCTGTTCGATTTCCGGAATATGCTGATGCACGCCAATTTTGTAAGCGCGTACGTTCTCATTCATTTCAGGGAAATGAAAAATATCGTGCAACGAGCGCCCCGCGCCCGATACGCCGGATATCGTGTCCACAATTACCGGGAAATCCCTCGAGACACCCTCCACGAGGGGCCGTATCGGGAAAAGCACGCTCATGACATAGCAGCCGGGAACCGCCACAAGCGACGTCTTCGCTATCTGGTCGCGGTAATACGGCGCAAGGCCATAGACCGCTTCGTCCAGCAATTCCACCGCCCGGTGGTCCTTCCCGTAATACTGTTTAAAATCGGCCGTGTTCTTGAGCCGGAAATCCGGTCCCATGTCGATAACCTTGACGCCCGCCTCACGAAGCGGTGGGACAAGGTCCATGGCGATACCCCCATGAAGCGCCATGAACACAACGTCGCACTTCTTCGCAAGCTGTTTTGCATCAAAGGTTTCTAAAACCACGGGGGTTGTCTTACCCAGCGCCGGCATTACTTCGCCGACGGCCTTCCCGCCCTCAAGTTCCACCGCTGCT
>JAWODE010000012.1:0-2579 GCA_046483455.1 Candidatus Hydrogenedentota bacterium
TTACTGCTATCGCCTACCCCTCGTGCGGCCATTGGTTATGTCGCACTGCATCTGCACCTCGCGTGCCGGCGTGCTGTTGCGGTTCGAAAAGGAGGAAGGCACATTTGCGTTCGGGGATGCCGCGCCGTTGCCCGGATTCAGCCACGAGAATCTCGATGAGACCGCCCATCAGGCTCTCAGACTGGCACGATTTCTTCAAGGGGCGACGCTTCCGCCCCGCCTCGAGCTGGTCACCGATCACTTCGAACGCTGGCTGAGACCTTTCGAGCTTGTGCCGTCACTAAAATTCGCCGTTCAGAGCGCCTTGCTGCAACTTCTCACGGGCGAACATGATATTCCCGCCTTTAAACTCGCCCCGCGGCCCCATCGGTCAACGATTCCGGTGAATGGGCTGCTGTGGGGACGCCGAGACGCCGTTCTCGAACGCGCCGAACGCTTGCTCCAGGCCGGATACAGCACCCTCAAACTCAAAGTAGGGCGCGAAACGCCGGAAGAAGACGCCCAGACGGTACGGGCATTGTCGAGACATTGCGGGGAAGCCTGCGCGCTACGCCTGGATGCCAACCAAGCATGGGATTGGTCCAGTGCGATGGCGTTTGCCCAAGGGATCGAAGGGTACGCCATCGAATACATCGAGGAACCGCTTCACGACCCCGCCGGTCTTATCGAGTTCGCGGGACGAAGCGGCTTGCCGATCGCCCTCGATGAAACCGTTCTCCGCCATGGCGAATACGACCTCGAGAAATGGCGCGGCGCCGCGGCAGCGGTCCTGAAACCCACCTTGTTGGGCGGCTTCGAGATAGCCATGTATATGGCGCGGAAGGCTACGAATCTCGGCA
This sequence comes from Candidatus Hydrogenedentota bacterium, assembly GCA_046483455.1. Lineage (GTDB taxonomy): Bacteria > Hydrogenedentota > Hydrogenedentia > Hydrogenedentales > SLHB01 > UBA2224. The sequence continues at coordinate 840 of JAWODE010000012.1, forward strand.
TGACCCCCGTGATCAGCTCTTCGTTTGAATCGTCGGTCGGGTTAATAGCGTTGGCGAATCTTGCCGCGTTCGTGAACGAAGACGATACAGCCGCGGGCCTGGATACAGCAGACTGGTTCGCGACGGATGTGCTCGATGTTCCCTTGCCGATTAAGAACGGGCGGCTGGACGTCGGTTACGCCAATACACTGGCCAACAAGGTGAATACAGACGCTTTGCAAAGGTTGGGACCATGACGCGCATGGTCTGTCCACTACGCGCAACAGCGTCGCGCCATCCGAACGCGCCGGCAGTCGTCGGACCATCCGGCGAAGTGCTGACGTACAAAGCATGCGACAGCCAAGCCCAAGCCGTCGCCGCGGCGTTGCGCTCGAAAGGTATCGAACCGGGGAACCGGGTCGCTTTTGTTGGTCCGGTGGAGAAGACGACCGTGCCCATCCTTTTCGGAGCATTTCGCGCGGGCGTTGCCGTGTACCTCCCGAATGTACGAATGCCGGAAACCGCCCTTCGGGAAAGAACCGTCCGCGTCGGGTGCTCGCATGTCATCGGAGGCAAAACCATCGGCATTGGCTTGCCTTTGCTCGACCCCACGGAGCTTGCCGGTCATCCCTCCGGCGAAAGCCCTACGGATATGGATGCGGGCGTCCCTGCCACGATCATTGCAACCTCCGGTAGCACCGCCGCACCGAAGATGGCCGTCCATTCCGTCGATAATCATGTAGCCAATGCCGAAGCTTCGAACAGGAATATCACTGTAGAACCCGGCGATCGGTGGTTGCTCTCGTTGTCCCTGTACCACGTGGCCGGTCTGGGCATAGTGTTTCGCTGTGTGCTCGGAGGCGCTGGGTTCGCGTTACCGAACCCCGACGAACCATTGGAAGAATCTATTGCCCGGCTGAACGTCACGCATGTTTCGCTGGTGACTACTCAGTTGCAGCGGCTTCTTGAAAACCGGGTTGGCACGGAAACACTGAGGCGATTAAAGGCCATCCTCCTTGGCGGCAGCGCCATTCCCCGCGGCCTGGTCGAGCGCGCCGTACACTCTGGCGTCCCCATCCACACAACATACGGACTCACTGAGACAGCCTCGCAAGTAACCACCACCCCTCCCGGCGCTGATATGAACACGCTGAGCACCTCCGGAAGGCCCTTGACCCGCGGCACCGTGCGTACTGCCCAAGACGGCGAAATAGAGGTATCCGGCCGGACGTTGTTTCTCGGCTACCTCACCGAAGATGGCTCAATCTATCGCCCTGCAACGCCGGACGGCTGGTTGCCAACGGGTGATATCGGGCACTTCGATACCTGCGAGAATCTTGTGGTAACGGGTCGGAAAGACAATCTCTTCATCTCGGGAGGCGAGAACATTCAACCCGAGGAAATCGAGGCCGTCCTGTGCGCCTTTGATGACGTGGCCCGCGCCATCGTTGTGCCCGTTCCCGATCCTGAATTTGGACACCGTCCCCTTGCATTCATCGAGCCGGCGCCGGGCTTCAGCCTGAATCCGTACTATCTACGCAGGCACTTGGGGAACCGCCTCCCGCGATACAAACTGCCTGTGGCCTACCTTCCGTGGCCTGCCGATACGCGCGAAACGGGCATCAAGCCCAGCCGCCGCTTCTTCCAGGAATTGGCTGCCCAAAAATGGCGATAGCGTCTGGCTCCCCCTTGATGTAAGTTCGCGGCATTCCCGCCTGTTCCATTAGTCCGCCAGTTCGGGCTCGGGTTCCTCGATAAGGC
>JAWODE010000101.1:0-11160 GCA_046483455.1 Candidatus Hydrogenedentota bacterium
TGGGTTATTCACTCTCGCCGGGATGAAGTTGGTCAAACAATTCAAACACCGCAGTGGTGCTGGCGCAGGATGCGGGGACTTCCAGGCAACTTGATCGTGCGCGCCAGGTTTCGTAGCCGCCGAGGGCATGCTGCTCCGGCGTGGGCAAATACCCGTTGTAGCCGTTGGCCAGCTCGATGGTAAACGTTTTGGCAAAGGGGCTTTTCTCTTTGATCTCGAGTCCGGTTTCAGCAAACACCTCGCAGGGGATGGCGGCGATGCTCAAGTCGCCGATGCGTAACGCCTGCACCAGCAGCTTGACTTTCTCGGGGTATTCGCTGAGTAGAACCGTCTCCCGGGCGTAGATTTCCGCGAGAGACTTCATCTCGGGACCTTCCGCGGCAGCCATGATCTCGCGGCCCCGCGCTACCTCTTCTTCGGTGGGCAAACGCACACCCAATTGCAGTTCTTTTGCCGCCGCATCGAGGTGCACCCCGTCTTGCCACTCGAGGTTCGCATACGCTTTATGCACGACCTCCGCGGCCGCGTGAGCCACATGTGTCATCTGTTCGCCGGGCGCCTTACTCTCTCGGGGTTCCCGGAAATTGATGTTGTTGATGTCGCCGCTGGTGCCGTTTGACATGATTCCGACGAAGGGCGGCTCGAGCCGGTCGGCGTCGAGCAGCTCCTGAATGCGGTCGGCGAATACGCCGAAATAGTCGGCCGAGACGTGATTGCCGGGAATGCCGCCGACGTAATGCAGCGAATAGTTCGCCAGGAGAGCGATGGGCCGTCCGTCTTTGGATTCCACCGCGATAAACATGATTTCGGGGTCGATGGGCCCCGCCGGGCGCACGAGGGCTTCGCTGCCGCGGGGCGGGTTCATTTTGACTTTATCGTCACGGGTGCCGAAGGGGTTCTCGGGCATGGTTCCGGGTTTCAAGTGCCACCGTCGGTTGAACACTTCATCCGGAAGGTTGCCGCTGCCCCACGCGATCCGTGCCGGCTCGAGATTGTTCACCGCGCGGCGCACGCCATCCGCAATACGCCGGATCAGAAAAGGAATGTAGTCTTTATTCGGTTCGCTTTGAAAGATGCCCGTCGTGGTCGGGGTGGTATGACTGTGGGTTGCCGCCATAAGCACGTGGTCCGCCGGAATACCGGTTTCTTCTTGGACCAGTTCTTTAGCGGAGTCAAATATGTGGCGCGGGATGACGCAATTATCCACCAGCACAAGGGCGATGCGCGTGTCGCCGTCATCCAGCACCAGGCAGCGCGCATGGAGTTCATCGCGGATATGCGTCGCCGTCCGATCACGCATCGAACCGCCGAGCGACACACCGAGGGGCGGCGTGACATTGCTCGCGGCCGCGCCCGCCTGAAATACCTTGCCCTCGGATTCGGGGGCTTGACCCCAGGCCGCGCCCGCAAGAGCCACGGTCAGCACCACGGCCATAAACAGGGGCAAAGAGAAAGCCCTACTCATTGCTCGATACTGTTTCTGCCACACGTCATTCACCTCGCCTTGGTTGCGCCCATTGGGAATGGGCTGTTCGCTTGAAGTACGCCCAGTATACCCCATCCATGTTCCCGGACCCCAAACGGTGCGATGTGAGCTGTGCGAGAGAGAGTGACGTGGACGTGCTGGTGCAATTCGAGCCCGCGGTCCTTTGCGTTCTCAGCGTCCTCCGCGTTGAGAATAGACCGGGAATCCGCGGCGGTCATCGCAAATCGCCCGCAACGAAGTACGGGTCATGGGGCATATTCATGAAATCATCGCGGATGCTTAGGTCTTCGTTTCTTGTTCAACCCCTACAGGGTTGACGTGATTTTGAAACGCATGATCCACGGGCTTCGCCCGCGGCTATTCAAATTGGACCCCTGTTCGGGGTCCATACGCTGGGATTGTCCGGCAACGGGGCGGGGTTTTCGAACGCGCCGTTTTTACGCATCCGCCGCCCTAAAAATGGCTCAGGGTGTCCTCGGAGATTTCCGATTCATCGCTACTCGATCGGTTTGATTTTCCGAATCACAATATCCTTGTAATACGCCTGGCTGGGCGGGCCGCCGTGAATTTGGAGCCCGATGATGCCGCTTTGGGGGATGCTGTCGTCGGTCTCGGTGTAGTCGGCGGTCTGATAACCGTTAAGCCAGAGTTGGATGCGCTTGCCTTCGCACCGGATTACGTAGTCGTTCCAGTCGGTGAGGTCGATGAACTGCTTCACCTTCTCCTGGTCGGCGTTGACGAGAATTTTGTTGCGGCGGTGTTCATCGTACAGACAGCCCCAGTAGTTCTGGCCCATGTCGGCCTGATAGCCGCTCACAGCAGGACTGTCCGGCACGCGCCGGCTGCGAATCTGGATGCCCGCATTGGCGTCGGGGCTCGATATTTTTACCTTCAAACGCAGTTCAAAGTCCTCGAAGGCTTCTTTCGTGCAGAGAAAATCGTTGTGGGGGACCGGATTCTCGAGCGAGCCGCCCACGATGGCGCCGTTTTCGATACGCCAGATGTCCATGTTGCCTTCCCAATGATCGAGGTTCTCTCCGTCAAACAATACGATGGGCGGACCGAGTTTGACGTTGTTCAGTCCGAGTTGCGCGGCCTTTTGGACGGCTTCCGGGTAGTTTTCTTTTGCCAACTCGCTGTAGATTGCTTTGGCTTTTGCCCGTTTGTCTTTTTTAAGCAATTCCTCGGCGCAAACGAGCGAAGCGTCCATCGCGGCCGACCGTATAGTGGCTTCGTTGGACGCAAGACATTTTGCCAGACAGTCCGCGGCGGCTTCGGTGCCGATCTTGCCGAGGGCACGAATGGCGGCGCGCGCCGCGGGAAGCCGATCGCCATTCGCGACGGCACACAGGGCTTCTACAGCCTCGGCATCGCGGCGGTCGCCCAGCAGGTTCGCGATGGCGACTTCGGCATTGCCATCCGCGTTCGCCAGTGCGTCGCGGAGAGCCTGTCCCGCCTCGGGCGCCGGGTCCTGGGCGATGGCATAGCACGCCATGTCCACCGTGTCGTCATCGAGGAGCATGGGGTTGAGGACCGGCAGCGCCTCTTTCGGGCCGAGTATCCACAATTGGCGGCACGCGAAACGTTTCGCGTCGTGCGCGGCATCGGATTCAATGATTTTCACGAGACCGTCGTAGATAGCATTCCGCACCTCGGCGTTACCGTGCGATTCCCGGACCAGCTTCTCGACCTCGATCAGCGGCGCTCGGTCGCCCCCCCGTTTATAGGCCGCAATGGCCGCCACCGTTTCCGCCGCCTCGGCGGGCGTCTGCGCATACGCCGTACCGGCCATCAACGCCAGAATCATCATCATTGCGCCAATTCGTATCATCATTGTTGCATCTCCCGTTTTCTTATCGCCCCGATTCGTCCCGCGGATTAAGGGGCCATTGTATGCCCGGCGACCTTGAACGCGGTCCCATGCGGGACAAAGGTGGACGTGCCTTTGGACCGCGCATAAGGACCATGCACACCGGTATGCCGCGGGTCTAGTTGTATCATAGGCTGTCCTCGGTTTGGTAACGCGTCCGCACCGCTTTACTGTCTGGTCCTAATATATCTCACCTCCGTGTTCTGCAAAGAAACGCAAAACGGTAGGTTATGGGAGTCCCATGGTTTTTACATTGTCCTCAATTCTTATCGGTCTTCTTGACCCATTCGTTTCGATACATCTATGCTAGCAAAAAAGGTGACTATATAGGGAAGGAACGTTGTCATCCTGGGGCGGGAGTCTCTTACGTGTTTTACTCTTTATGACCAGTCATCCGCTAATGCCTATTCCATTTTGACCCGCAAGAAAGGCACCGCACGTGGTAACACATTCGCCACGATGGTATGATAAATTTGTCCAAGGGAGAATTGATGGAGATATTGGTAACCACGGCGGAAGAGCTTGCTAAGAGTGCAGTGACTCATTTCTGGCAAGTTCGCGAGGCGCAAGCCACGAAACAGAAAAAGTCGGGCAAAATCGACCAAGGCTTTCGAGGGTCAGTCACCGGGGGCGCCCAAATGGACGGTTTCATAGGCGCTTTTCGGGAATTGGCCCACATGGCTGGGCTCCCGGACGATGCTGTGTTTACGAAGAGGCGATTCCTCGAGTTACCGGGCTATTTCCGGCCAACAAAAGAATGGGATCTGCTGATTGTCTACGAAGGCGTCTTGCTGGCGGCAATCGAGGCCAAGTCTCAAGTTGGTCCATCTTTTGGCAATAACTTCAATAATCGAACGGAAGAAGCTATGGGAAGTGCGTTGGATCTTTGGATAGCGTTTCGCGAAAAAGCCTATAAGCGCACTATCCGGCCATGGCTGGGATATATGTTTTTGTTAGAAGATTGTCCGCAATCACAACGCCCCGTAAGGGTTCGAGAGCCGCATTTCGAAGTTTTCCCCGAATTCCGTGAGGCGTCATATGCAAAAAGATACGAGGTTTTTTGCAAGAAGCTGGTCCTCGAGAGACATTATGACGCCACGGCGTTTCTCCTTTCCAAACGTGACGGAGGATTGCGAGGTCTGTACTCAGAACCCTGTGGCGATATCGGCTTCTATCGTTTCGCCAACTCACTGGTTTCACATTTGAAAGGCTACAAACCATGACTGAGAATAGCCAGATGGCTAATTCATCAGCTACGAAGCACCAGTTAGTGTTAGGTGATGCCCGAGATTTGTCATTTATCGATGACGCGTCTGTTCATCTTGTCGTGACCTCACCACCATACTGGTCCCTCAAACGTTATGAAGACCATCCTTCGCAGATGGGTCACATGAAAGACTACGAAGTTTTCCTCGCGGAACTCGAAAAAGTCTGGCGGCATGTATACCGTGTGCTTGTTCCAGGCGGAAGGCTTGTTTGTGTTGTGGGCGATGTCTGTCTTTCCCGTCGGCAAAATGCTGGACGCCACGTAGTTGTTCCTCTGCATGCAGACATATGTGTTCAGTGTCGAAGAATTGGGTTTGACAATCTGAATCCGATTATCTGGCATAAGATTGCGAATGCTTCCTACGAAGTGAGTAATGGCTCGAAGTTCCTGGGCAAGCCTTACGAACCAAACGCAATCATTAAGAACGATATTGAATTTATTTTGATGCAGCGTAAGCCGGGAGGATACAGAAAGCCCACTAACGAGCAAAGAGAGCTTAGTCGAATTGCTAAGGATGATTTCAACCAGTGGTTTCAACAATTTTGGACGCTTTCGGGAGCGTCAACTAAGGAGCATCCCGCCCCATTCCCCGTTGAATTGGCCTATCGGCTGGTTCGGATGTTTTCATTTATTGACGACACCGTTCTGGATCCTTTTGCAGGGACAGGAACGACGATGGTCGCGGCTATGAAGTCCGGCAGAAACAGTATCGGAGTCGAAATAGAACCCAAATATGCTCGTATAGCAGCCCGTAGATTGAAGCAGGAAGCCCAAGACCTGTTCTCTGTTCGCGAAATTGAATATCTCAATGTGTGCACCGATAGCGAAAGCGGCACAACCGCTGTTCGTGAGCATACCGGCCTCTATAAGGCAGCTAACCGGAAGGTCCCAAAGCCAAAAAGCAGAGACACAGCCAAACCCGGGGCATGATTGGCGTGTGTTCCTTGTCGCTCGGGTTTCTTTGGGAGATGGTATTTTTGGTTCATTGAAATTGCCGGGCAAGGGTTAAGGAAGGCATTCAGGGATGAATACATCACGCCGGAGCCTCGACGGGCTGGACTATCTCCTCATCGCGGTCGTGATGGGGCTGATGGGGGCGTTTTATTGGGCGATTCGAGGCACGGGAGGTTTCGGAGGCGCGGCGGGCGGTACGTTCGCGGGGTTCGGGTGGGCGTTGTTGTGGTTGGCATTCTCGCGGCATGGCCCCCCGGATGGCGAACGGCGGCCCTACAGCAATCCGTGGATGCTGTGGGCCATCACCTTGGGCATCGCCTTCGGGGGCTTGACCGGCTACGGGGTCTACATCAGTTGGCTCAACGGCGAGTTCTATCTTAATCATCCCGAGGGCATGCGTACGGTGGGCGCGTGGACCGGTTACACCATGTTGTTCGTCTGCGGGTTGCATTGGGGCGGGAATACCGGCTGCTTCATGGCGTGGTGCGCGCCCCGGCGTAAGGTGACCTGGAAAGGCTGGTTGATTCGCATCGGCTGCGGCATTGCCGGGGCGGTTGCCGCCGGGGTGATTGTGCGTGTTTTTCCCCAGTGGTTCCTGCCCTTCTACGACGAAGGACTCTACAGTGTGGATGAATACGCGACATGCCGGCGGGCGTTGGGTTCGATCCGGAACATCGCGCCGCACGTGGGGCTTGCGGCGGGATTCCTCGGATATGAACTCGCGCGAAAGGATTGGCGCGCCGCGGGCATGATCCTCGTTATGGCATTGGGATTCGCGATTCCTTTTACGGTCGGCGGCTACTGGCAGACCATGCACGGCTCGGAATTGCGCATCGACTGGTGGAAAAACTGGGAGATGACCATTGGTCTCGGCGGCGGGCTCGCCTTCGGGTTGGCGTTCTATCTGTTTAACCTTCCCGGCGAGGCGCCGCCATCGAAACTGGGACCGAAGGCGCGCGCGTTTTTTCAAACCGGGTTTCCGGTCTGGCTGCCGCTGGCGGTGATTCTCCTTTCGACATACAGTGGGGTGACCGGGCATTTCGGCATCGAGCGTTCCGCCCGTATGGGTCACGCCCTGATCATCCTCAGCCTATGTCCGTTTCTTATCGCTTCTTTTCTGGGCAAAGGACGCCGACTCGATGAGAAGGCCGCGTTGCTGTGGCTTTCTTTACCCGCTATCTGCGTGTTCCAGTTTCTGTTGATCATCGCCGGATACCTGGTGAGCATCCATCCTGAACTACGGCTCGCTAACAACGTGCTGCTCACGCTTTACACCATCTACATTGGACTTAGCGTGGTTGCGGCGGGCATCTTTGCGTACCGCCGCCGCGCCTGAGTTGCCCCGGACAAGCGCATTTTAACCTGGAAGAAGACGTCTATTTGCAGATGTCGAATCCTTTTGTGGTACGCGGTTTAGGCTGCAAGGCTGGCTTTTCAGTGGGCTATTGATGCTCCAGGGGTTCTTTCTATTCTGAGAGCGGTTATTGTGGGACCGGCGCCCTCGCCGGTTATTCCGACAAAGGAGGAGAGGATGACCGCTGGGAGCGGCGGCGTTTCCCAATGTCATTCCTGGGCAAGCAGGAATCCAGTGGTCTTGGGGGAGGTCGCGACGTGCGTTGCTGCGCAGCTGCACGCGGAACTGGCCCCCTGCTTTCGCAGGGGAGACGGGAGGGGCTCGCGCCACAAACGACCCGTCTTACGACCGTTCGTGCGGGGCGCATTAAGCGTGATTGCCTTGGTGAGTTGCTCCGTTATACACGGGGGAGTACACTTACCCGGTAGACGGGAAAATACAACGAGCAAGAGGGATGTACGATGACCAAGAGTATCATTCGCCACACGATCACATTGGCTTTGTGTCTTCTGCTTGTCACATCGGTGGCCGTCGCGGCAGAGGAAGAAAAAGCGTCTGAAGAGAAATGGATCAGCCTCTTTAATGGCAAAAACCTCGAGGGGTGGATTCCGAAAATCGCCAAACACGAATGCGGCGAGAATTTCGCCAACACGTTCCGTGTTGAGGACGGCATTCTGAAGGTGTCGTACGAGGGATACGAGACGTTCGACAATCAATTCGGGCATCTGTTCTACAAAGAGCCGTTCTCGAATTACCGGCTGCGCGTCGAGTACCGCTTCGTGGGCGAACAGGTGGAAGGCGGTGCAGGCTGGGCTTTCCGCAACAGCGGCATCATGATCCACGGTCAGAAACCTCAGAGCATGGACATCGACCAGAGTTTTCCGGTTTCCATCGAGGTGCAGTTGCTCGGGGGCAAAGGCACCGGCGAGCGGCCTACGGCCAATCTCTGTACGCCCGGCACCCACGTGGTCATGGACGGCGAACTCATCAAGAAGCACTGCACGAACTCATCGTCAAAGACCTTTCATGGCGACGAATGGGTCTTGGCCGAAGTCGAGGTCCGAGGAAACACCATCACCCACTTCATCAATGGTGAAGAGGTGCTCACGTATACCGATCCCCAGTTGGATGAAAAAGACAAAGACGCTCAGAAATTGCTCGAGGCCGGACACGACAAAATGCTGACCGGCGGAACGATCTCGTTGCAGTCGGAAAGCCATCCCGTCGAATTCCGCAAGGTGGAGATCCTGAAACTCGACGAATAACGCCGCGCTATTCCTTCTGGTGCTCGGGATTCAACGTGTGGAGTTTTGGGTCCACCGAATCGAGCCATTGGTGAAGCTGTTCGAGCAGTTCCTTCGCCTTTTCGGGCATTTCGGGAGCCAGATTCTGCGTTTCGCTTAAATCTTCCTCGAGATTGTATAGCTCGATGTCCGGCGGGTCGTAGAATTCGATCAGTTTATAGTCGCCTTTGCGAATCGCCGCCGCGGGCTGTTTCTCCTGAGGACTGTAATGGGGGTAATACCAATACAAGGCATCGCGGTCCAGCGACTCTTTTCCTGCCAAAAGCGGTGCAAGGTCCACTCCATCAATGACGCTTCCGGGCGCGGCTTTTTCGCCTACGATCCCGGCTATTGTCGGATACAGGTCGGCGCCCATGACCGGTTCATGGCACACTGAGCCGGGCTCGATATGCCCCGGCCAGCGAACCATAAGCGGCACGCGGATACCCCCCTCGTACAGCGAGCCCTTCCCCAGCCGCAACGGCCGGTTGTCGGTGGCCGACAAAAGCCCGCCGTTATCCGAAAACACGATCACCGCCGTGTTATCCTTCAATCCCAGGCGCTCGACGCTGTCCATGACATGGCCGAAATTGCGGTCGACGCGCTCAACCATGGCGGCATATACGGGGTCGATACTGGCGTCTTCCGCCGCCGAAAGTCTCTCGCGGTACTTTGCCACGAGGTCCCCCGGGGCCTCGAGCGGCGTGTGCACGGCATAGTGGCTCAGGTGCACAAAGAACGGTCCCTCCCGGTGCGCTTCGATGAAAGCAATGGCCTCGTCGGCGAGACGGTCGGTGAGGTATTCGCCGGGTTCCCCGCCCTCGAGCGTCGGAATCGAGGAGTTCCATTCCTTGTCCGGGTTTTCGTAGGGATACCAGTAGCCCGGCGGGCTGCCGTGGGTCCATCCGCCGACATTGACGTCAAATCCCTGGTCTTTGGGCCAATATCCCTCGCCCCCGAGATGCCATTTCCCGATATGCGCAGTGGCGTAACCGACGGGCTCGACCATTTCCGCCAGTGAAATCTCGACATGCCGCAGGAACATGCGATCGTCCGGCGGGATAATGCGGCTATCGTCGGGATGCCGGTGTCTGCCGATGGCCGTGATGTGCCCCGTAAACCGAAGCCGCGCGGGATACTGGCCCGTCATGAGCGCCGCGCGGCTGGGCGAACACACCGGGGCATTGGCATAGGCGTTGGTAAAACGTATGCTTTCCGCGGCGAACCGGTCGAAGTTGGGCGTATCAATCCAACGGTTGCCATAGCAGCCGAAGTCGCGCCATCCCAAGTCGTCGATGACGAACAGCAGGACATTAGGCGGAACCCTCGGCGCCGCGCCCCCGCCGCCGGCACGAAGAAGTCCCGCCGATACCGCCGCCATTTTCAAAAAGGTTCTGCGGTTCATTGCATTCTTCATGACAAAGCCCCCTGCCGACAAGTATCGATACCAGCAGTTCGATTGCATTGTAGGCAGCGGCGCCCGACAGATCAATGCGGGGCGCATCCTTTCGAATGCGCCCCGTTCTTGGTTGGCTTCTCTATTGCAGGAAGCAACGTGCCGCTATATCAGACCTTCTGTAAAGGCCCACGCGACAAAGGCCCACGCTTTGCACACCGGCGTTTCGCCCGGATACCGAATGAACTTGACGTGCCCATCCATAAAAAGGACGTTGCCTCCGCCGGGAATGTGGTTAAAGTTTTCCGTTCTTAAGGTGATTTCGTCGGCCATGACCCAGATCTCGCTTTGTGCCATGGCGCTTGCTGCCGGATTATTGATGTCCGTGATCATAAAGCGCTCGATGCCTTCGCGCAGACGATACGCCGTCGTAGACCCGGAAGAAATGTCCTCATCGAATACCGAATCGTTTCCATCGACGCCCCAGTCATTCTCGACGGCGGTGCTGAGCGCCCCCATCCCGGCAACCAACTCGGGGTTAAGAGCTCCCAAGGCCGTCCCCGGGTCCTCGGCGAATAATTCGCTGTTCACATCGCCGTTTTCTCCCACGAACACTTTGTCTGTCAGCGCCCACGCCATGTAATCGTACGAGGCGTTACCTATGCGGCAGGGCAGCACGGGGCCATCCGGATCGTCGTTCAGGTTGAAGCGCGAAGTATTCGCGGCATCGGTGTCCGACGGGCAAAACAGTATGTTGACATCGCTCAGGTACTCCGGATAAATCGCTTCGCCGGCCGGGTGAACGGTAATCTGGTTGTTCCTGCTCTCAACGCCATCGTCTCCGCAGGTGAACCTTCTAAGCGGAGGGAACAATTCGCCCTTGGATTCGTTGGCATACATTTTGAAAGTCAAACCGAGTTGCTTGAGGTTGTTGGCGCAGCTTGCCCGGCGAGCCGCTTCGCGTGCCCGCGCCAGTGCCGGAAGCAGAATTGCTGCGAGAATGCCTATGATTGCAATCACCACGAGCAGTTCAATTAGTGTAAATCCCTTTTCTTTCATCCCTTAATCCTCCCTTGGTATAAGAAAACACGATTGAACGCATACACGAAACCTATTTTGGAATGCGATGCTTGCCTCTTCCTCCTTCTGCCACCTGGCACGGTATTTTCCCCAAAAGTTCGATGTCTAGACAATCACCACGTACTTACGCTATCAGAGGCGGCGTAATGTGTCAATCGCGCTGTTTTGGGTCCAGCCACACAGAGCAGAGCACAATCGCATGGCCCGGGGTACAGTTGACTTAGCGAGCCGTCGGATTGTATGATTCCGGGCGTGCCGAGGTAGCTCAGTTGGTAGAGCAGCGGACTGAAAATCCGCGTGTCGGCAGTTCGATTCTGCCCCTTGGCACCATTTTTTTCGGCTGGAGTAGCTCAGTTGGTAGAGCACATCACTCGTAATGATGGGGTCGGGGGTTCAAGTCCCCCCTCCAGCTCCAGATATATCAAGGGCTTGCGCATAGATGCGCAGGTCCTTTTGCTTTTTCCGGCCAT
>JAWODE010000207.1:0-9148 GCA_046483455.1 Candidatus Hydrogenedentota bacterium
TGCCCATCACGCACAAGCTCGCCCGGATGATGGGGGGCCGGATCGGGGTGAAGAGCAAACAGGGCGAAGGGTCGCGTTTCCGGGTAACGCTGCCTTTCGCGCTCGACCATGAAGCCGCACTCATTCCCTCCGGCGACAATGGCGATTTGGAGGGGCTGCGCATTCTGATTGTGGACTCGAGTCAGGTAAGCCAGCGCATTCTCTACGAGCAGGTTAGTAGCTGGGGCTTGCGAAGCGAGACCGTATCAAGCCATGAAAAGGCTTTGGCGGGATTGCGGGCCATGCAACGCGACGGCGACCCCTTTCACATGGCGATCATCAGCCATCAGACGGGGGAATTGGATGCGATCGAATTGGGCGAAGCCGTCAAAGCGTCGCCGGACATTCAACAAACCGTTTTGGTGATGCTCTCGCGTTCTGGACAACGCGGTGATGCGGCCCGCGCCGCCTCGGCCGGCTTCGCCGCCTACTTGAGCGGCATTCTCCGCAGCAGCGAGTTGCATGAAATGCTCTGCGCGGTGTGGTCGGCCCACAAGACCGGTAAAAAGGCCGGTCTTATCACACGGCACACCGTCGCCGAAGCCCGCGAAAAAGGAACGGGTAAAGAATCCCGCCCCAAACCTTACATCAATGCTAATATTCTCGTGGTTGACGATGAACCGGTGAACCAGGAAGTCGCCACTGAAGTGCTTAAATCATTGGGATGCCAGGTTGCCGTGGCCACCGATGGCCGCGAAGGCATTGAAACGTACCGTGCGGGCCAGTTTGACGCTGTCTTGATGGATTGTGAAATGCCGGTTCTGAATGGCTACGAGGCGGCCCGCGCTATTCGGGAAGGCGAGGATAAAGCGAGTCACGTACCTATCTTCGCTATGACAGGCCATGCGTCCGACTTGGAGCAGGAAAAATCCATTGCGGCTGGGATGGACGACCATATCGTAAAACCTGTCGAACCCCGGATGTTGATGGACCTGCTGATGCGATGGCTTCACAAGCAACCGACGGGGGTGCCCGATGAAAGCAAGCCGGCGGAGGAAATGGCTGTGTCAGGAACCAACGAAACACCGGAAAGAAACGAAGCCCCGCCAGACGATCCCAGGGTGCTCGACAAATCGCGTGCATTGGAAATTACGGGAGGCAGTCCGGAAATCCTCAAACGCGTGACCAGCGTGTTCCTCGAGAACCTGCCCAAACAGGTGGAAGAATTGGCCGATGCATTAGCCGAAGGGCAGCGTGAGCGCGTCCAGAGCAAGGCCCATGCGATCAAGAGTGCCGCCGCCTCTCTGGGGGGCACACGGGTTAATCAAATCGCTGTCGAGATCGAGACCGCCGCGAAGGAAGACCGCCTGGCGGATGCCCAGGAGCGTTACGGCAAAGAACTCCTTATGGAATTTGCCCGCCTGAAAAAAGCCCTCGAAAACGTAGATTGGGACCAGGAAACCCCCGCGTTGTCCTGAGCATGTTGCTCCCCGCGCGGCCTCGTAGGCACACATGCGGCACAAGAATGCCGGGCCGGCGGTCGTCGCTCCCGGGAATACGCCTTACGCCCTACTTCTCCGGTCCGTCGAACTCATACGCCCCGATGTCGGGCGCGTTTCCTTGGGGAATGGATGTTCCTTCAAAGTCGGCCAAGCGGGGGAAAAGCGCTTCGACCACTTTGGCCGCATCGATACACGGCGAATCGGGCCTCAAGTGGAAATCGTGGGCTTCCATATCCACAAGCCCCGGTTTTGCGACAATGGAATTCGGTTCGAGGCCGGTCAATTCGCGATATTCATCAAATTCGGCCATTGAAAACGGATGGTCTTTAAGGGCAATCATGGTTCCCTCGGCCTGATACCAACAGTTGTTGTCCATAATGAGACTCTTGACCTGTTCGAGAGGCCAGGTGGGCGCATAGAAGGCGTTTGTTTTGGCTTCGTAGAAGATATTGTTCGAGACGTGAAACTCCGATTGCTCCGCGGGGCTGTTGTAGAAGCAGAGATGGCGTCCGCTCGGGTCGGGGCGCTGCGTATGGCCCCACCCATGTCCCGCGTTGATGCAGGTGTTGTTGACGAACCAGATATGGTGCGTGGTGGCGGTCTCGGGGCGGTTCCAGTACTCGAAAGAATACTCGCAATTCCACACCAGGTTGTTCTGATAGACGATGTTGTACTGCGCGGCGTCCATATTGTGACTCTGGTGGGTCATGGCGGCGTCGTAGACTTCCCAAAAGCGGCATCGTTCGACCAGATTGTCGTGGGCCGGTCCCCAGAACTCGACCCCATTGCCATAACGCACGGTGTGTTCGCCGCCGCGCTGGTCTCCTCCGCCGATGTAGCCGAAATCGCAGTCGCGCACGATGATGTGGTGCGTGTTGCCGCCGCCGATCCCATGGGCCGCCCCGTACATGCAGGCGAGATTCTCGTAGATGACGTAACGGGTCCCGTTCTGGCTGATGATATGGTCGCGAATGGCGCATTCGATGGAATCGAACCGGCTGGCCGGGTTGGCGTCCGAGCAGAGATAAAGGGCGAAGTCGTCCTCATCGTACCAGTACTCGTCCTGCTGATCGAGGTCCGCGCGGTTCCAGACTTTTATGCCGCATTGGGGGCCATGGTCGTAGATAATGTTGCCGACGTCGCGTGGAATAAGACCACCGCCCAGTCGCTCCAGACGGATGCTGTCCAGATACAGGGTAACTCCGGCCGGCAGGCATCCGCCCAGCACGAAATTGATGCGGCCATCCTCGGCGGTCTCGATGGCGCCATACATGAGCGTGTGTGCCGTCCATTCGGTAGTGACGGCGATGTTCCGGGGATTCCGAGGGTGCGCATAGCGCGACCAGGGCGCACCGCTTTTCATGATCGCGGGCTGATACATCTCGAAGGGCTCCGTGGCACGCACGGTGAGTGTGAGACGGTAAATGGCGCCCCGCTCGATGGGAATGCCGCTGGTATAGAACTGGATATGATGCGGTTCGCTGCCCGAGGCTTGGCATGCGATACGATACGCCCCGGGACCGGTCTCGAAATGCTCGGTGTCGCGGCCGTGTGAAACCTCCGCGCCGTGTTCGGTGTGCAGTGACCATGCGGATGTGTTTTCGTCGAAACCGGGGTTGGTGGTGAGGTTCACAGGGTTGCTTTTCTCGGCGGTATCGATGCCGCCGGCGCACCAGATAGTGCCGCCTTCGTCTCTCCAGTCTTCCGGCGCGTCTTTCGCGATCGATCCCAGTAGGAGCGGCTTGGGGCCTTCGCCGTACGCGCCGTATGTGATGAACCCCTCTTCCGCGCTGCCGCTCTGAGCCCCGAGCTGCCCGCGCCACGTATCGCCCCGTTTGAAGAGGACCGTGTCGCCGGGCAGTAGTTGGACGGTGTTGACCTGAATCAGCGTAGCCCACGGCTCCTCGGCGGTCAGCCCCGAATTCTCGTCGGAACCGTCATTGGCTACGTAATAGGTTGCTGCCATTGCCGCCGGAGCGGTAGCGGATGTCAAAAGGAGAGCCAAAACGAGGATTGTGTCGAGACGATGGGCAAAGCGGGTTTCCATAACGGTCTTGCTCCTTCCGAGGGGCTGCCGGCACGGCGGAAGCTATGCCAGTGCCCTGCCCGTACTGCTCATAGACAAGGTGGCGTGCAGCACGCCCTTCAATTGATGCAACGCATCGGCCAAAGCGCGAATCTGCCCGGCCCGGCCGCGTATCATAATCATTTCCGCGCAGAGATGATGCGTAAGATGTACGTGGGTCGTAGCCATGATCGTGCCTTCAAAATCGTGCTGCAATTCGATCAGTCTTTCGGTTAAATTGCGTGAGTGATGGTCGAAAAGGATGGTCACCGTACCCAGAGCTTCTTCGTTTTTCTCCCATTCCTCGGCAACGAGCCGGTCGCGGATCATGTCGCGGATAAACTCGGACCGGTTCCCGTAATGGCCTTCCGCCACCATGCGCTCGAGGCGTTCGAGCAAAGGCTTTTCGATGGAAAAACTTAAACGGGCCAATTCCGACATCACGATTCTCCCCGCGGCGTGGAATCCGCGTTTTGTTCTTCGAGTTCCCACTCGGACCGCAACTGAACCACTCCTTCGCGGCGGGGCAACTCCTCCCCGGCGGTCACCGGCGCGACGGTCAAGGGGATACCCTCGATGAAATCGACATTGTCGGGTCCCGCGTCGATGGTAATGTCCATGCTGTATTGTCCGGGACTGAAAACATTCTTTAAGCGGGCGGTCAGGGTATAAATGCCGCCTTCTTGCATGTCGAGCCGGTCGATGACGTACGCCGTCCCAACGGTGCCGAGGATGAGTCCGTCGTCGCGGCGGAATTGAATGGTGACGGTGTAATCGGGACGGGCCTTGTGCACACGGCAATGCAATTTAAGGCCGAAAGGCTCTTCCATGAGTACGAATCCCGCCGGCTCATGGTGACGGTTCAGCACGTCCACACGAAAGACCTCGAGGTCGCAGGGGTAACGGCGGTGGTATTCGGGCGGGATTTCCGCGCCGGCTTCGACAGCCGTCGCCTGCGCGAGGTATGCCTCAACCACCTCCGCGATGGGACCTCGTTCCACAATGCGCCCATGATCGAGCAGAATCCCGGAGTCGCACAGCGATTTGACCGCCTGCATGTTGTGTGAAACAAAAAGGACCGTCCGCCCGTAACCTGCGACATCTTTCATTTTCCCGATGCATTTCTTCTGGAATTCGGCGTCGCCTACGGAGAGAACCTCGTCTACGATCAGAATTTCGGGTTCAAGGTGGGCGGCAACGGCAAAGGCCAAACGCACGCGCATGCCGTTCGAATAGCGTTTTACGGGGGTATCGAGGAATTCCTCCACACCGGCGAAATCGACGATGGCATCGAATTTACGGCGAATCTCGGCCTTGCGCATACCCAGAATGGCCCCGCTCAGGTAGATGTTTTCACGGCCGCTCAGTTCGAGGTGGAAACCGGTGCCGACCTCGAGAAGCGAGCCGATACGGCCATGAATTTCGGCTCGGCCCTTGGTGGGTTCCGTAATGCGGGCGAGGATTTTCAGCAAGGTTGACTTGCCCGCGCCGTTGCGGCCCACGATGCCCAGGACATCGCCGTCGCACAGGTCGAGATCGATGTCACGCAGAGCCCAGAATGTGCCGGGAGGCGTTTCGGGATCATAGGAACGGCTGGTGGTGGCATTGCGCTTGCGTGACTTGTTGCGCAGCCATGCGGGCAAGGTGGCCAGGGTATCGCGGAAGGTGCGGTACACCTCATGGGTCTCGCCCAAGCGGTACCGTTTCCCCAATCCGCGTACCTGTATGGCAATGTTATTGGTGCTCATCACTTCCAATTGCTGAACCGTGGTACGGAACGTGCTCCGCGGGTCTCAGCTCCCTTGGGGCAGTCCGCTAGACGATGTCCGCGAAGGTGCGTTCCATACGTTTGAAATAGTATATACCAACGGCCAGCATCACAACGGTGACCGCTGTTCCCAGTACAAAGAGGTCCCATGGCGGGCTTGCCCACACCGTGACCGTTTGCCCTTCAATCAATTCCGTACCGCTGAGATGGCGAAAGAGAGCCCAGCGTACTCCTTCCACCACCGCCGCCATGGGATTCAATCCGTAGGCGTAGCGCCAGGGTCCCAGAGCATCTTTCACCGCGCTATAAGGCGTGATTACGGTAAGAAACATCCAGATTTGCACAAGGAAAGGGATGATATGACGTATGTCGCGGTATTTCACGTTCAATGCGGCCAGAAAGGAGCCCGCTCCGAAGGCTGTTGCGCACGCCAGCAGCATGAAGAACGGCAAAAGCAGCCAGGTAATGCCCGGCACAATCCCGTAGAAAAAGGTTAGCGCGAGCAGCATGGCAAAGGCGATGGCGAAATCCACGAATGCCGCCGCGCATGGGGTCGCGGGCACCATCAACCGGGGAAAATAGACCTTGGTCAGCATGGGCGCGTTTTGCACCATGCTGTTGCCGGCCTGCGTGATCGACGAGGCAAAATAGTTCCAGGGCAGCAAACCGGCGAAATAAAACAACGGGCCGGGTAAGCCGTCTGACGAGAAGTTGGCCACGCGCTGAAAAAGGATGGTGAATACAGCCATCTGACACAGGGGCACCAGCACCGCCCACGCGGCGCCGAGAAGCGTCTGCTTGTATTTGATTTTGACGTCGCGCCAGATGAGGAAGCCGAAGAGTTCGCGGTATTGCCACAGCTCTCGCCAGCGGATGCGTATCCAGCCCCGCGACGGCTCTATGACGTAGATTTCGCGCGGCGTGTCTTCAGCGGATTGGTTCATCGGTCTCCCCGCGCCCTTGTGTAGCGCTTTTTTCTCGCATGATTGTATGCCGCACCTCCAAAACGGTGCAAATACGGCTGGTCAAAGCACAAAGACACGATGAGGGTTAAGATTTTTTCTCCGGGAGCGCTGTGGCTCTGTGCGAGAATGTTTTTAAAATGGAACCACCAAGACACGAGGACACAATGAAGACTAAACGGGTCCAACCGGCACGTTCACGTCTATTCGAACCCTTGCGTAGTCCTTCGGTCATGGTCTGCTTACGGGCCTTGCATTCCGAAAACCTTCCACATGGTTCGGTTGATACACCACGCACTTGCCCGCTTGTTCCTTGCTCCGCACCGTGTTACTTTGAGCAAAACCTGAACGGGGAGAAATACACGTGAAAAAACACCTCACCCGCCGCGCATTTTTGATGCAGACCGGCGCAGGGGCGGCCTTATCAGTCATGGGACGAGCCCGCGCCGCTTCCGGCGCCAAGACGCGCCCCAACATCCTCGTTATTCTTGCCGATGATATGGGGTTTTCGGACCTCGGCTGTTTCGGCGGCGAGATCGAGACGCCAAACCTGGACCGCCTCGCCGCTAACGGCGTTCGCTTCACCCAGGCCTATTCCGCGGCGCGGTGTTGTCCGACGCGCGCGAGCCTGTTGACGGGGCTTTACCCTCATCAAGCCGGTATCGGTCACATGACCAACGAGGCGAACCGTAAATTCGACTATGGCTATCCCGCCTACACGGGAGAGCTGAACCGTCGCTGTGTGACCCTTGCTGAAGTGTTACGGCCCGCCGGTTACCACGCCTGCATGGCGGGCAAATGGCACGTCGGCACGGCGGAAGGGTTGCGGCCCCTCGACCGTGGTTTCGAGCGCTACTATGGAATCGTGCGGGGCGCTTGCAACTACTTCAACCCGGGCGACGACAAATTGCTCATGCGTGATCGCATGCACGTCACCGATGTCGGCGAAGACTACTACACAACGGATGCTTTTACCGATCACGCGATACGATTTGTTGAAGAGCAAGAGGACGAGGCTCCGTTTCTACTGTATCTCGCGTTCAATGCGCCGCATTGGCCCCTGAACGCGCGCCCGGAAGACGTCGAGAAGTACCGCGAGCGCTACGACGGCGGTTGGGACGCACTTCGCGAAGCGCGTTTTGCGCGCCAGCAGGAGATCGGGCTCGCGGAGGCATCCTGGAGCTTGACGCCGCGCGACGAACAGGTTCCGGCGTGGGAGAACGTGCCCAAGAAGCGTAAAGAAGAACTGGCCTTCCGCATGGCTCTTTACGCCGCACAGGTCGACCGTATGGACCAGAACGTCGGGCGGCTGCTTGAGGTATTGGAGAAACAAGGCAAGCTGGACAATACGCTGATTCTGTTTCTTTCGGACAACGGTGGTTGTGCGGAAGGTGGAAAATGGGGCGGGGGGCCCGCCGAACAATTGGGTACCCGGGAAGGCTATTTCCTCACCTACGGGCAGGGCTGGGCGAATGCCTCCAACACGCCGTTTCGATTGTACAAGCATTGGGTGCACGAAGGCGGTATCGCGAGTCCCCTGATCGCCCATTGGCCCGCGGCGATGCCGGAGGAACGGCGCGGAGGATTCTGCCGAGAGCCTGTGCATCTCATCGACGTCATGGCGACGGCGGTTTCCGTATCGGGCGCACAGTATCCCGAGCGCTACAATGGCAGAGACATCCAGTCGATGGAAGGTGCGTCGTTGGAGTCTTTGTTGCGCGGGGAGACAAAGCCCCTTCACGACGTGCTCTTCTGGGAGCACGAAGGTAACCGCGCCGTCCGCCGCGGGAAATGGAAACTCGTATCCGCCCATGCGCGTGGTGACAAAAAATGGCACCTCTTCGACCTGAGCACCGACCGTGCCGAACTCCATGACCTCGTAAATGAGTATCCCGACATCGTGGGGGAACTATCCGCACTCTACGACGCCTGGGCCGAGCGCTGCGGCGTCCTCCCCTGGCCTGTGAAAACCCGTGACTGAGAAAACCCGGGACTGACCCAGCGGTTTGCGCAGCAAACCCGGGTCTGTCCCGAGGGTTTCGGCATCTGTCCCGATGCCTTTCGATCGCTATATCGAGCCGCCTTTACTGCGCGCTTCGGTTCTTCCGCGGCCTTCCCCCTTTATTGGGCCGCACCAAACGTCCCAGGGTATGCTCGAGCCGATCGAGAAACTCCTTGGAGCCGCAAGGATATCCCGTATGGGTTTGGCGGCGTATGTGGTCCCAGGCAGAAACATCATCGAAGCCTTCATGCAGCCACTTGCCCCAGTCTTCGATGGTGTCTTCGAGGGGGAAATCTCTCGACAATACTGGATGGGGCTCGCGAACATCACAGTGCGCGGGCGCACTCGACCAACGGAAATGTTCCGCGCGGTTCACCATTCCTGCGCGAACAGGATTGCATTCGACGTAGCGCACGGCCTCCCAGAGATGGGTTTCGTCAAGCGTGCATGAGTAGAAGCGGCCTTGCCATACGTGCCCGGACTGCTTCATGCGCCCGTTGAAGTGCATCGCGTAGGCCGTGTGGGCATCGCGCAAGGTCTCCCTGAGCGATTCCTCGTTTTCGGGTACAACGATCAAATGGACATGGTTGGTCATGAGGCAGTATGCCCACACGGAAAGCCTCCGCCTCTCGGCGTAGGTGTGCAAATACGAGAGATACGCCTCCCGGTCGCCATCAGTCTTAAAGACATCCGCTTGGCGATTCCCCCGCTGCGTCACATGGTGTGGAAACCCCGGGACAACGATGCGTGCCACGCGACCTCGCCGCTGCCGCTGCGTTCAGTGCCCTGCGTCTCATTCGGGGTGAGCCAGTGGCATACGCCTTGGGCGGTGCTGCGGCGACCGGCCTCGCCATACTGACAGCGCGCTTG
>JAWODE010000228.1:0-6107 GCA_046483455.1 Candidatus Hydrogenedentota bacterium
TATTTGGCCTTGTGATCATAGCCAACTCCGAATCCGAAGAAATGCAGTCCTGGCTCGAACAAACCTGGACCTTTGCTAAGCAGATTCTGCCTTTATTGCTCGCGGGCGTGCTCGTGGCGGGCTTGTTGCTGGGACGGCCCGGCGAAGAAGGGCTGATACCGGCCGAATGGGTTGCATCGTTGGTCGGTGGCAATTCGCTCTGGGCGAATCTGTTCGCGTCGGTGGTCGGGGCGTTCATGTACTTCGCGACCCTGACCGAAGTGCCCATACTCCAGGGATTGCTCGGAAGCGGGATGGGTAAAGGCCCCGCGCTGGCCCTGCTTCTGGCGGGTCCGGCTTTGAGCCTGCCCAATATGCTCGTCATTCGCAGCGTATTAGGCACGAAAAAAACCATTGTATTCGTGGTGCTTGTCATCATTATGGCTACTGTGAGCGGGATGTTATTCGGAGTGATTGTACGATGAAATCACATGTACATATAGTTAACAAACCTACTGTCATGCTGGTATCCGCGTTGAATGTAGCCAAAAAAACTGTTTTTGCGCTGTTTGTCTTTGCAGGGATAGCCATTTCAGCGGGGATTCAGGGACAAGAGGCGCTGCACGGCGTATGTCCCCCGTTTCATCTCCGAGATGAGCAGGGCAACATCATTAATCCGGTAACGGGCGAAAATGGGAGGTCCCCCTACTCGCCCAAACAGACCTGCGGGCAGTGCCATGACTATGATCTGATCACACAGGGCTATCATTTCACGCAGGGCGCGGGCGAAGAACCCACCGAGGCTCAGGCGGCACGCTGTCAATGGGCGTTGACGCCGGGGAACTACGGCGGCACCTGGTGTTCGCCTGCACCGCTGTATCGATACCTCTCGAAAAAACGCAACGAGTCCCCTGCTGAAATGGACATGACGTCCTTCAGCTTTCTCACGGCCGGATGCGCGGTGTGTCATCCAGGCGGAGGCTCCGCGGAATATGACCGCGAAGGCAAGCGCTACGACCGTTGGATGGCCGATCCGGCGAGCGGGTTTACGCCGGGAGGCGACAACAATTTCGATGGCGACTACTACCAGGCAAAATGGTCCGAGTCGGGCGTGCTCGAGGCGGACTGTTTGCTCTGCCATCTGCCCGAATATGACTTCAAAGCCCGGAAAAAGCAGCTCGATGCGCAGAATTTCCGATGCGCGCCTTCCGTTGGGGCCGGATTGGCCACCGTCTCGGGCAGTGTGGCTGAAGGCAAGCCGGTTATCGTTGCTTACAATGTCTCGAAGTTTGGTGAAGACGGCACCCTCGCCCCGCGTATTATCCGTGAACCGCGCAACGAGACTTGTCTGGCTTGCCACGCGAAGCCCGGCTGGAAAAAGCGCGGGGCAAACTTTCGTGCGCGCACGGACGTGCATCTTCGGGCCGGACTGAAGTGTGTGGACTGCCATCCCGCCGGGAGCCTTGCCGTAGACGAGCGCATCCGCGGCAAGGAAGTACACCAATTCGGCAAGGGGGACGATCCCGGTGGGCATGTCCGTGACGACCTGGACAACACGATGCGGGATTGCGCCGATTGCCATGACACCGGCTACTTGGGCGCGCCTGTGGCCAAGCATCGCGGACTGCCCCCCTTGCACCTCGACAAGATCGCTTGTCAGACGTGCCATATCCCAGAGCGTTCTGTAAAGGCAGCCCTCATGGTGGCCAGCGATGTGTTCAATCCCGGTGCAAAGATTCCGAGCAAAGGAAAGCATCTCTGGACCTTCTACGGCCCCGGCATGGCCTACTGGAACCACTACGGGGATCTCGAAATGATGGGCTATGATGACAAGCCCACGGACCCGTACCGTCCGGTGCTTGCCCGTTACGACGGCAAGATCTACCCTGTGAACCGGATACACAACACGTGGCCTGCCATTGAAACGGAGGGCAAGGAAGGGCTTCAGCAGCCCAAGATGGGAGCCGTGTACAAGATGTGGACGGCGCACCAGAAGGATCCCGCAGTCTATCCTTCGCTCGCGTTGATTACCGACGATAACGGCGACGGCGTGATTGAGGTCAATCGGACCGAAGAAATCGACGCTCTGATCGCAGCCATTACCGAGATGCTTCAGGTCACGGGGTATCCTATGGAAGGCAAGCGCGTTGTCTGGGTCATGAACGACCGGATATACCGCTCAGGTACAGAGTATCGCACGATTCCCATGCACGCATGGGAAGCCTCTCCCTATGCTAATGTGCACAAGTACAGTCATGATGTGTACCCGGCCACGGCGGCCCTGGGCAGCAACGGCTGTACCGATTGCCACAGCCCGGAATCCGATTTCTTCTTCGCCAGTGTGGTCAAGTATCCCTTTGACGATAACGCAGAACCCGTGACCCGGCCGCAGTACGAAGTACTGGGCCTCAGCGGTTCCACGGCTACGCTCGGCGCCTGGCGGGAGGCCTACCTGAAGCCTGCGCTTCATCTGCTTCTTATCCTGTTGGGGGTGTGTCTGGCCGTCGTGCTGGCGCAGCTCGCCATCAGGCGGGTCCTCCATGACCAGCATCTTAAAGGATGGGTGCGGTTCGTGCCGGCTGCCGTGGGCATCTACGGGGCAGTCGTGGGCGTGTATCTGTTTGTGCGCGGCGACTTGGCGGACTATGCTCTGCCCCTCCGGTTCTGGCTGGATAGGAACCATTTCCTCGCGGCTATGCTCATACTCTCTCTGGGATTTTGTGGCCTCTGCTGGCGCCTGTATCGGCAGCGCCTAGCAGGGCATTCCCCCGCCAGCTATTTCAAAGCCTACTCGATACGAATTGTACTCGCAGCCGTGATTCTCACGGTTGTCTCCGGCACACTTCTGCTGCTGCAATTTCCCGTTCTGGACCCGATTACCCGCCTTTCTTACACGGTCTTGGACCTCGCGCTGGCAGCTGTTTTGCTGGGTACGATATTCATAATCGCACGCGAAATCGTGATTCTCTCGACAACAGAAAAGGAGCAAGCCCAATGAAAAAACTGCAGATCCTTGGGACGGGATGTCCCAAATGCCAGAAGCTGGGCGAGACCGCGGAAGCGGCGGCCCAGGAACTCGGCATCGAGTATGAGATGGAGAAAGTGCAGGAAATTGACAAGATCATGAAATTCGGTGTGATGATGACCCCGGCCCTGGCAGTCGATGGTGAGGTCAAGGTGTCGGGTAAGGTTCCATCGGCCGAAGAGATCAAAGAAATGCTGCAATAAGGAAGAGCTTCGCGGAGGATACCGTCATGTCCGAGCAGAGTGCGTGCAGTTGCAGGAAGGTCCAATACAATCTGGTGTTTGCCTGTTCCGGGGCCGCGGACGTGGGTGCGGTCTCGGACCAGGCCGCCCGGGTTTTGTCGCGCGAGAAGACGGCGTTCATGTGTTGCACCGCGGCCATCGCGGCAAAGATTCCGGACATTGTGGAGAAGGCCGCACTGGCGAATCGCATCGTCGTTATTGACGGTTGCGACAAGGGATGCGCTAAGAATATTCTCGACGCAGGCGGCTTCAGCGGACACGCGTATGTGGAACTCGGCGCTTTGGGCATGGAAAAGGGCAAGACGCCCCCTACCGAGGAAACCGTCCGTGCGGCCGCTACTGCGGCGCGGGAAGCGTTGAACGAAAATGCTGGGTGAGGTGTTCAATACGGAAAGGAGAGAGCCATGTCAAATGAAATCGGACGCAGAACGTTGATGGGGGCCGCGGGCGCCGCCATGGTTGCCGGTGCACTGGGCAAGGGCGCGGGTGCGCAGGAGTCCACCACGGCGAAAAAACTTGTTGCGGTGAGCACCAGCCTTCGCGAGGGCAAAACCACCGCCGCCGGGTTGACAGTGTGCCTCGAAGCCGCCAGAGCGCAGAACTCGGCGCTCGAAACGGAGCTTATCGAGTTGGCTGGACTGAGCATCCCTCCGCAACTGGCCGCCGGGATGCCCTTGAAGGAAGGCGAGACGGACGATTTCCCCGCCATCGCGGAAAAACTCCGCGATCCGGCGGTCGTCGGGCTTATTGTCGGGTCGCCCGTCTACTTCAACAGTATGAGCGCCATCTGCAAGGCGTTCATCGAGCGGTGTATGACGTTTCGCAAGGCGGGGTTCGAGTTGCGCAACAAGGTGTTCGGCGCGTTGGCCGTCGGTGGCGCGCGGAATGGCGGCCAGGAACTGGTCGTCAGCTCGATCCAAGACGCGTTTTTTGGGCAGGACGTCATCATCGTCGGCGACGGCAAACCTTCGGGTCGCATCGGCGCCACGTTGTGGAACCGCAACGATTCGATCGCCGAAGACGAATTCGGCATCAAGACCGCCCAGGGTGTCGGTCGCCGTGTCGCCGAAGTGGCGGGCATGATAAATCGGTAACGCACAAGCGCATTGTTACGCTCAGCCGGGGCATGCAGTTGCATGCCGGGGAATGAGCTGTGCCGTATGAGGAGGTTCGTGTATGTCGTTCGCATCCAGAATTGTGATTGCCGTCGTGCTTGCGGTAGCGATTGGCGCAGTCCTGGTCTACAAGGCCCGGGAATCCAGGCCGGCTGATACGGCCGAGGCGCATGAAACGCCGCGCGAGGCTGGCGAGGAGAGCGGAGAGGCACCTCTCGTGCCTGCCGAGCCGGCATCGGAGCCACCGGAACCGGAAGCACAATCAGAAGCAAAAGGTATCCCCAAACTTGTTGATTTGGGCGCGGACAAATGCATCCCGTGCCAGATGATGGCGCCTATTCTCGAGGAATTGAAGGAAGAATATGCGGGCAGAATGGAGGTGCAGTTTATCGATGTCTGGAAGAATCCCGATGCCGGGAAGAAGTACGGGATTCAAATGATCCCGACCCAGATTTTCTTTGATGCCTCCGGCAAAGAGCTTACCCGGCACACGGGTTTCTTGGGCAAAGAAGACATCCTGGCCAAGTGGAAGGAGCTCGGTATCGAGTTCGCGGCGCCAGAAGATGCTTCCGCCCAGAGACCCGGATAAGGACGCAGGCCCATTCCTCAGGCTGGGTGCAGTATGTCTCAGGCAGAGCATAGCGCTTTTTATGTCCCTGAAATCCGGCACGAATACACAGGAGCCCAACCCGAATGCAAGAATTGTTCACGACCTTGACCCGGGCTGTCGAGGGCAGTGCGGTCATCGCGGTTGCGGCGTCCTTTGTCTGGGGCGTGCTCAGTATCGTCCTCAGTCCGTGCCACCTGGCGAGTATTCCCCTCATCGTGGGGTTCATCGACAGCCAGGGACGGACCGGCACGCGCAGGGCCTTCTTCATCTCGCTGCTCTTCTCGGTGGGCATACTCATCACCATCGGACTGATCGGGGCCGCCACCGCGGCGGCCGGACGGGTGATGGGCGATGTCGGGCGGTACGGCAACTGGTTTGTCGCGGCGATTTTCTTCCTCGTGGGGCTTCATTTGCTCGAGGTGATTCCGATGCCATGGTCCGGGCCGAGACAACTCAACATGAAGCGCCGGGGGCTTCTCGCTGCGTTTCTTCTCGGGCTGGTGTTCGGCATCGCTTTAGGCCCCTGCACCTTTGCCTACATGGCGCCCATGCTCGGCGTGACCTTCAAGCTCGCCGCGACCAATTTGTCCTATGGTGTGTTCCTCCTGCTCATGTACGGCGTGGGTCACTGTTCAGTGATCGTCTTCGCGGGAACCTTCACAGAGGTCATCCAGCGCTATCTCAACTGGAACGAGCGCAGCAAAGGCGCCCTTGTCGTGAAGAAAGTCTGCGGGGTACTTGTAATTCTTGGCGGTCTGTGGATGATTTACGTCGCGCCATAGGGAATAGAAGAGGAGCGAACGACCATGACAGAAAGATCGTCTGCACATCGGCCGAAAATTTTGTTTTTGTGCACGGGGAATGCGTGCCGGAGCCAAATGGCCGAGGGCTGGGCACAAGCACTCAAAGGTAGACAGATTGAAGCCTATTCCGCGGGCATCGAGGCACACGGGCTGGATCCGCGTGCCGTCAAAGTGATGGCGGAGGCGGGCGTCGATATTTCCGGACACCGCTCGAAGGATGTCCAGGAATTGATGCATGTTGATTTCGATTATGTGGTGACCGTGTGCGGGCACGCCAATGAGCACTGTCCCGTCTTCCCCGGCAAGACCAAAGTCGTGCATGTCGGCTTTGAC
>JAWODE010000229.1:0-5438 GCA_046483455.1 Candidatus Hydrogenedentota bacterium
CAAGCGCGCCGAAATCATCCCCGCCGGTCTGGGGGGGGATGCGGGTGTTATCGGCGCCGCCGGCTGCGCTTTTACCCGTGCCGAACAAGGCTGACCCCCGGAGAAATATGTAACCACGGAGGCCACGGAGGAACACGGAGATGAAGAGAAGAGATGGCAGGCGGCTAAAGAGTAGATCTTTCTCTGTGCTCTCTGTGGCAATAAACAAGTCTTAGTTACAGGGAACGAAGATGATTCTGACGGTGACCCCGAATCCATGCGTTGACAAGACCGTCTTCATCGACGAGTTGAGGGTCGGGGCTTTCATGCGGTCGAACAAGTGCACGTGCATTCCTGGCGGAAAAGGGACGAACGTATCGCGAGCGGTCAAAGCCCTCGGCCGCGCGACAAAAGCCATGACCATCGTCGGCGGGCATCCCGGTCGCCACGTGGTCGACATGATCGAGCGCCAGGACGCCGTCGAATGCGTCCCTGCGTGGGTGGAATCGCAGACACGCACCATCACTACCGTTCTCGAAGAGCCTATTCATCGCCAGACCGCATTCTTCGAGCCCGGCTCACGTGTTACCGAGGCCGAGTACGGAAACATCGTGCACCTGTTTCGCGAAGCCGTTACCGACGCGCGCGTCGTGACCTTCAATGGCACGGTGTGCGACAAGAACATCAAGAACCTTTACCGGGACCTTATTCCTATCGCGAAAGAGGCGGGGGCTATCACCATACTGGATTCTCACGGACCTGAATTCGCCCTCGGACTCGAGAGTGTGCCTCTTATGGTCAAGCCTAATGTGGCGGAAACCCAGGAGATATTCGGCTACCCGCTCGACACCGACGACGCGAAATGGCAGGCGATCGCACAGTTTCATGCCAAAGGGACTGAAGTTGTCGCGCTCTCACTGGGCGAACGCGGCGCGTTTGTTTCACATGGCCCCGAGCGACTTCATGTGGTGCCGCCGAAGATTACCGAGGTCAACCCCGTGGGCAGCGGCGATGCGCTCGTGGCCGGATTCGCCATTGGCCTCCTCGAAAACATGCCCCTGCACGATATGGCTACTTTTGGATGCGCCGCAGGCACCGCCAACGCCATGTCCTGGGACATCGGCCACTTCACGAAAGAAGACGTCGAGGCGCTGAGGTCCCGAGTCGAAGTACGCTCTCTCTAAATACAGCCGATCACTCGATCGACAGTTCAATCGATATTTCCTCGCCTTCGCGCACTTCAATGACCTCGGTCACAATGCGCGCGTTTATGATGGCCTCTTCGGGGGACGGGGCGTTCGGGTCCGCGGCGACGCCCACGACGGTGTACGTGCCGGGTTCGACGTTCTCCATGCGAAAGGTTCCATCAGGGTTCATCTCGGCCCGTCCGGCGAGCATGCTCATATACTCCTGGATCTTCTCCTGTGTGAGCGGTCCGATTTTTACTTTTCCAGGAAGTAGACCGATATAGCCTCCTTCGCCTTCTTTGATACCTGACAGGTATCCCGACACGAATGTCGGCAACGGCAGGTCGAAATCCAAGCGCGTGACGCGCCCTGCCACAATCTCCACGGTTTCCGTTTCATGACGGCCCTGGCCACTGCTGGGATCGGGAAGATAGACGGAGGCACTGGCTTCCCCGACTGGCACGCTTTCAATGAAGTAAGA
The DNA here is from genome assembly GCA_046483455.1 of Candidatus Hydrogenedentota bacterium. GTDB lineage: Bacteria > Hydrogenedentota > Hydrogenedentia > Hydrogenedentales > SLHB01 > UBA2224. The sequence continues at coordinate 1,648 of JAWODE010000229.1, forward strand.
GCCATCGCTGGTAAGCTGCGCGTGACTTGATGTCCAACCGTCTTCCCCGGCCACAGATACACTGACGTGGCCGTTGCTTACAGGTTCGCCTCCGACCGCGACGAATCCTTCGAGGCTGCCCGTTTGCGCCGGCAAGTCGAAGTCCGCCGTTGTCGTCCGTTCGGTTTCAACGATTATCCGGCGGCTCTGATTCAATTGGCCCTGGCCGGCCCGAAGAAAGACGGAGACCTGCCCCTGGCCGGCGGTAACGTTGGTAAACACATAGTGGCCCGAAGAGTCAGTGACTGTGGAAGAGCGGTGTCCGCTGCTTTCATGCATGTAGAGGTTGACGTTGGTGCCCGGCCGCGGCTCGCCGCCTACACAAACGATACCCTCGACCGATCCGCCTGCTGGAAGCTCGATGGTGACGTCCAAGGTGGTTCCTGCGCGCGGTGTTACCGAGGTTTCCCCGTTGCCGTAGGCCGGATGGGCGGCGACCAGCTTGACCGTGGACAGGGGAAGGTCCGTCATCGTGAAGCGGCCCTCGGAATTGGTGCGCGTTTCTGGGGACCTGTATGGCTCGTATCGCTCGAGGTAGATCGAGGCCCCGGCAACCGTCTGACCCGCTGTTGTCTGTACAATGCCTTCAATGCGAGTCCCTGGCTTCATACGAATGAGCAGTCCGTCGACATTCTGGCCCGGCGCGATGGTGCCAAGCACCTGTTCCACGGGGGCATATCCGTCTGCACGGACCGCTATTGCGAGGTTCGCGCTCTGGTGCCGCTGTTCGCGAACAGGCACGGAGAATTCGCCCTCAACACTCGTGTACCTCTGCCAATGCACATACTGCCTCGACGGATTGTCCAAGTATCCTGGAGCGACAAATGCCACTCCGAACCGCGTTACCGCTTTGCCCGTCGCTGCATCCACGATTTTCCCCGACACTTTCCCCTGTGTGGGTATAGTTAGCCGTACATTCGTTGCGCCCGCCTGGGCCTTGACGGGTTCAGTCGTGTGGTTTGTACCTGTTGTTCCACCGAGGGTGTAGCTTCCTGGTGCGACGTTGCTCAGGGTGAACGCGCCGTCCAGCAAGCTCTTCGTCCAATAATGTAATTGCGTATTTTCTTTCGAGGCATAGATAGATGCGTCGGACAACGGTTTACCGTCCCCGTCCATCACATGTCCCGAGATGGTAAGATTGCCCGTGCCATCAAGCGTGGGAACATCCTTGTCCCAGACGAGTACGATATCCGTAACACGCTGACCAGCGGAAAGTTCGATATTTTTTGTGGCATCTCCGGTGCCTCGTTCGTTCTGCGTCATTGCGGTGACTGTATATGAGCCTGGAGGCAGACCGGTTGCGAGAAAGCGACCGTCATCGTCAGTCGACAGGAAACTGGGCGAAAGCTTGGTGGCTGTATCTCCTCCGATTAATATCCTCATGCCGGGCAGGGGTGTGCCAGAGCGATTGGTCACTGAGCCTGCAAGGATGCCGCCTTTCTCGAGAGTCAGCACAATATCCTCGAGTCCGCCTGTAAGGGGAACCTGAAGAATATCCGTCGGGGCGGAAGCCTGAGTCCCCTTGAAAGCCTGCATGCGGAGCTGTTCGCCGTTGGCGGGGCCTACTATCGTGAACGCGCCGTTTGCATCGGCCATAACCGATAACTGACCCCGCCCTGTAACGGGATTAACAAAGACCTTGGCAGCCCTTGCCGGCGACCCGTCTGCAAATACGACCTGCCCGCTGACAGTTGCGCCCATGTATACCGGCAGGTCGATGCCTTCAACAACTGAGCCTTCCTTGATGCCGATGGCCGCGGCCTCGTAGTCACCATAGGAGTTGCTGACCGCCCTGTTGTTCACCTGAACCGCCAAGGCATGTTCCCCAGGAAGGACCCCCTGCATTTCATAAGTGCCGTCCTCGTTGCCATCTGCAGTTTTCCCATATCCTCCGAATCGCTCGCGGAGAATCACTGAAGCGCCGGCCACTCCCTTGCCGGTTTCTTCGTTGTAGACGCGTCCCCGGATCATTCCGCCTTGGGCTACGCACAGTTCGATGCCTTTTCGTTGTTCGCCTGGCGCGAGTTTGACGCGCGGCGTATTCTCAAAGTTCACCCACTTCTCGTCCGCGGATTCCAGCACGTACTCCCCCGGGCGAAGACCGCGGCACACAAACTCCCCGGACGCATTTGTTATGGCCTTATGTTTGTCGACAGTCGTTGTTCCGTTAATAGCGAGCGCGATCCCCTCCAGTGGCGTCTTCGTATCGGATTGCACTACCTTTCCTTGAATACTACTTCCATCCGTCAAGGTCACAACCACGTTCGCTGCCGGAAGCTCCGTAAGTGGGCTGATATATGGAGCGTACGCCTCGGCCCTCGCCGCAACGAAGGCTTCATTTGCGGGGACCGATTCGAACGCGAACGCACCTTGTTCGTCTGTTGTCGTTTCCAAAGGCAGGGCCTGTGCCATATCTTGCGGATTGTTGAAACGCCCCTGCGGGTGAAGCAGATTCTCTGTTGGCCTGTACATGACTGTGACCAATGCTTCGGGAACGGCTTCACCCTGTGGGTTAACCACGCATCCCGCGAGACTATGCGCCGCAATGAGTCGCATGGTTACGTCCGTCTCAGGCCTATAGGAACGCACGTGGGCATATTGAGCGGCAGCGAGGTCTCCGCTGGTTGCGAGCAGGGTATACGTGCCGAAGGCCAGTCCTTCCGCGCTGAAGGTGCCATCTGGATTGGTCACCACTGTGAGCGGCTCGTCAACAACCGTACTGCCTTCCTGGGATGCTGTTCGCTGCACCAAGACTTCAATCCCGGAGGCTGGGTTCAGGTCCTGATCAAGCACCAACCCCACCAGAAAGCCTCCACCGTGCGAACGACGGGGATCTGCCTGGGTCTGGGTAGTTGTTGTTTTGCGGGTACCGACTGGACCAAGGTCCAGGCGCTGCGGCGTTTCGTCAAGCCTAACAGGCGGCGCTGGGGGCGGAATTGGTTGGGAATCTTCGGCCGACCTCTCGTGTGACGCTTCAGGTGTCGTGGGGGCTTCCGTACCTTTTCGCAGCAGTATCCACCAGAGAAAAGCTACAACCACCGACATAAATACCACTGTCAGCAAAAAGCGCAGGTTCTGTTTCATGTTCGGCGCCCCCTGAAAGCATGTTTTCGCGTATCTTTGTAATGACGATTTCCACTCCTTAGGATCAAAGCCCAATTTTGGATATTGTATTCGTATGTGCCGGGCCTCCCAAGAAAAACAGTCCCATCTTGTTTCACCCATGGCGTTTTAATGTCCAAAACTGCGCTAAGAAAACCAAAATACTTGTTTTATATTGGGGCGATTAATCGCTTGATTCGATTGCTTGACAGATACTGACTCCATGTGGTATTTTCCGCGCCGCTTGAGGAGTTCTTAGCGGAATCTGTCTGAAGAGCGGTTGTGTAACCTTATATTTTTGAACGACTTGAAGGAAGTTCCGCCCTGATTGTATATGCTCCGGCGAGAAGGGCAAAGGTGTGGTACAATCGTGCACACTCATTGGCTGAAACAGAGGGGTTGAATACCACCATGAATAAGCGTGATGCGAAGAAATTCCGGAAGCTTTTGTTAGCGGAGCGTGATCGGTTGGTAAGAGGGGTGCGTCAGCTCGAGGAAGACACCCTTTATCAACCCGCCACAGACAATGTTTCCGACGTTTCCAGTTATGCGGAGGTGGGCACGGACAGCTTCGAGCGGGAGATAGCTCTCAGTTTGACGAGCGCGGAGTCTCGTCAACTCGAGGAAGTGGCCGCGGCCTTGCAGCGTAT
>JAWODE010000249.1:0-22185 GCA_046483455.1 Candidatus Hydrogenedentota bacterium
ATGACTCCCTGTGCAAATGAACAACAGGAAATACAAGCAGGAATAGAAGAACTTGTTCATTGTCAAAGCTCCTATACGGCGGACGCCAAGATGAGCGGGATTTCCGATTTGCGCCACTATTATAAGTCCGCTAACTCCTCAGTATAAGCGTTAATCCTGCCTCTTTCGTGCTGTGAATTTTGATCCAGACTACCAATGTCTGATTGCCTTCCACATCGTATCATGCGGCAGGTGGTGTTGTAGCGCGTTTCCAGAAATTCCGGCAGCATGGTGATGCCGCTCTTTAGACAGAAGAACACGAAAAGCAGCCCCAGCAGCAACAGACAGAAGCAAGCCATCCACTCGAAGTTGCCCACCACCACACCGACATCGAACCCCGCGGAGGACAGACCCACGAGATGGATAGTCGAGATGTTGGCCGTGAACAAGACCGCGCCGACCATAGGCCACCGCAGCGTCTTGCCGGCTAGAAAGAACTGGTCGCTGGAGGCGTTCTTGCGATAACCCGCCAGAATCCCCACGGCCATGATGCCGAACAGGTAGACAATGATAATGACAAGATCAAGGGGTGTCATGAGCGCCTCCCATAGCGGGTTCCCTCTCCAAGTACCAGCGATAGCCCGCGCCGGACACGAGCAATACGTCGGAGAAGGCGGTGAAATTGCCGGTCCGGATAAAGGCCTTTACGCTGCGCGAGCGCCTGCGAAACTCCGTGTGCGGAATCGTCTCAAGGGGAATTCCTTCGCCAAAGCTCTGCTCGAGTACCGCGAAGCGAGTTGGGTCGGTCTGGCGCGTCTCCTCTGCATAGGGCTTGCGAAAGTCGTTTGGTTTTGGTTCAGTCGGTTTGATTTGGCTCCCTTCGGTCGGGATCGTACTCCTTTTTCCGGGGCATGCTTGAAACCAGCGGCGCGAAGGTCCTGTTTCTGCCGCCGAAGAGTCCGAACTTGAACCCACACATTGAGCGATTCATGCGATCCATGAAATCCGAATGTCCGAACCGGATGATCTTCTTCGGTGAAAAGTCCATGCGCAAAACGCTTACGGATTTCACGGCGCACTATCACGAGGAACGAAACCGTCAAGGGCTCGACATCATCATTACTCCCGGGCAGGAAGTCGCTCGAGCCGAAGGCAACATTCACCACCGGGAACGATTGGGAGGGATGCTGAGTTACTATTATCGCGAGGCTGCGTAAGATCTGCGAACACTCAATACGAGGACAGGCGTGGAGGAGGGGTACCTCCTGGAGGCCGAAACCCGCCGTTTCGTGTTAATCCAAGCCCCTCTTGACCCGAATCGATCGAGATTCCTCACGTCTACCAGGCACTCTGCTCAATAGGAAAGGGTTCTTAAGAGTCAGCTTAGTTTTTTGACCCTACCGTTTCCGGGCCTCGGTCTGACTTGCCGTCTTCAGCGACTTTCGGCGTTGACTGCCGTCCGGTTCCCGCCATGTAACGAAGTAGGTTTCACCGCGTTTGATGAGGAAGGCCATGGCATTCACTCGTGCAATACATTGCATCCCGCTGCAGGGCGTGTAGGCCAATCCGTTGTACAGTGGCCGAAATAAAGGGGCCTACGCTTTTCCGCAAGTCCTTAAACGAAACTGGTGAACGGGGTGGGACTCGAACCCACGGCCACCGGATTAAAAGTTCGATTAGTTGTAACGCAATATAGTGCAAATACTTGCAACGCAAGGATCGGCTCTGCAGCCAGATGCAATATCCTGCAGCCAATTGCCAAAGTGTGTTGTACAAAGTGTTGTACAACGAGCCTGCTTAATGGAAAAACCGGCCAAATGCCCAGACAAAATACTCAGATGTTCTCGCTCAACAAGACATGGAAGACCAGATTTCTTCAGCCAACCTTCCTTTTCGATCTGTGACCTGCCTCAGAGTTGCGAGATGCTCTCTTTCTGCCATGTGTTCTTCTCCGGCGCCCTCAGCCCATGAGGCTGTCTAGAAGATTCCAGGGCCAGAGGCGTTGTTCCTTTGTAGATCGGAGTTGCTCGTTCATAAACTCCAATAAGCAGGGTATTCCATCCACGCCACTTAAATTGAGGCACGCTCCGCCCCCTTTTACAGGGGCTTCCGGGTCTGTGGAGTGGGCCTGGAGCAGTCATCTTCTGATTCAGCGTACGATCTTGAATACCGCCCCATCACGGCATTTGTGTTTGAGAAGATCGAGAGGCTTGGGGTATCTCGGGGACGTTCTTCTCCCCGTCTTGAGCCGCTTCATGCAATGGGAGTGCCTCATCGGCGCCTTGTGCCGTGACTTGATGCGCTTCTGCACATACGTTTTCGCACAGGGCTACCCATGCCTTGTCGCTCCAAGAATCGTATGTCCCAGACTCAAGGGCCCGACGGCAGAATGCCAGCTCCTCCTGGAGCGAATTGTCTCGACGGCCCTTGGCGGAGTCAATGTTATCAGGGTTACTCATACATCATTATACCACGGTCTGTCGCTATAAGCTAACATGAGTATGAGTAGACTAGACCTTTCTTGGCAGACAGGAAGACCTTCAATCCCGGCCCTAGTTGACGAATCTCGCGGATTGCGCCAGAATCAAGGGCAGGAAATCATCGTAGAGGATGGTCAGCCGCCGCAGGAGTTGTGCCCATGAACCGAATCCGCATCCGTGACTGAGAGCATCCCATGCGACTCTACCTCATCAACCCGTCGAACCCACTGGTGAGCATCGTCAAAGTCAAGGAAAGCCGCTGGAACCGCTACCGGGTATGGAAACCGCTCAACCTGATGGTTATCGCGGGCCTGACGCCGCCGGAGTGGGAAGTCACTATCGTGGACGAGAATCTGGGCGTGCCTGACTACTCAGCCATGACCCGCCCGGACTTGGTGGGTATAACCGCCTTCACCTCACAAGCGAACCGCGCCTATGAGATAGCCGCTCACTTCCGGCGCCTGGGGGTGCCCGTTGTCATGGGCGGCATTCACGCAACCATGTGCCAGGACGAGGCCATGGAGCATGTGGACTCGGTGGTGACGGGGGAAGCCGAGGGCGTCTGGACCGAGGTTCTCGAAGATGTCCTCCGCGGCAGTCTGCAGCGTGAGTACGAAGGAGGTATAGCCGAGATAAACGACGTCCCGTTTGCACGCCATGACCTACTGACTGGGGGATACGCCTTCGGCGCCATTCAGACCACCCGCGGTTGTCCAATGAACTGCAGTTTCTGCAGCGTGACCGCATTCAATGGGGGTCGCTACCGGCAGCGGCCCATTCCCGAAGTCGTGCGGGAATTCCAGTTGATCCGCGAGAAACATGTTCTGATAGTAGACGACAACCTTGTTGGTACGCGCCCCGAACACGTCGCGCGCGCCAAGGATCTGTTCCGCGCTATGGCACAGGCGAACCTGCGAAAGGAATGGATTGGTCAGGCCGCCATCAATTTTGCGGATGATGAAGAACTCCTGGTGTTGGCCGCGAAGGCCGGATGCCGCGGCGTTTTTATTGGATTTGAATCCCCAAAGCCGGAAGAATTGCAGGCTCTCGGCAGCAAGTTCGACCTGTTGAAGAACCGGGATTTTCGTGCCGCGGTGCGGCGTATACAACGGCACAAGATACTGGTGGCGGGTTCCTTCATTATGGGATTGGACATCGATGAACCGGGCATCGGCAAGCGTATCGCGGATGCGGCCACTCGATACGGGATAGACAACCTCAACGTCTTGTTCTTGACGCCCCTGCCTGGCACCCGCCTGTGGGAGGAGATGAAGTCGGAGGGCCGCATCGCGCTCGATGCCTTCCCGGAAGATTGGAAATACTATACGCTGACCTACCCGGTGGCCCGGTATAAGCATTTGTCGCTAGACGACATCATCCACGAAATGACTTCGTGCAGCCGGGAATTCTATTCCATGCCGCGCATTCTGCGCAGAGCGTGGAGCAGCTTGTGGGGTCGCCGCAAGCCACTCATCAACTTAGCGGGGAATCTCTCATACTGGAACAACATTCGTGTGGACTGCGAAGCATACAAGGAGTTCAAGCGTCAACGAGGTAATAAGCACGACCAAGTCAATGGTGTGTAGGAAGATAGTTGGTGTCATCAGTGCGGGTGTTACCGGTTCCGGATTCGCGTTGGCAGCGCACGATGAAGATGAAGGTTGAAAGCGCCTGACAATGGCATACACTACCCAAGAACGGTCCTTGGCGACCGCGCACCCTTAGGTCGTGCTGGGCTTGAAGGCAGTGTCAACTAAAGGTGTACGCATGAGAGCAAAAAACAACGACCCGTTACCGGTGCCCACGGCGGTGTTTGAGGGCTTGCAGCGTTGCCGGGAATTTGGCGCGCAGGACATGTTGGAGATCAAGTCCGTTTTGCGCTGGCTGAGAGACGACGGCTGGTATGCCGCGGCTGATTGGATTGAGCAGAATCAGGAAACCTACCTCGATACGGTCATTGAACCCGGATTCAGGCCGGACGCGTGAATCGGCAGTAATGGGTGCGAATTACATCGATTCCGTCACTCTGTTCTAAAGAAATCGGGGCCGACTTACCTTTTGCGGGGCGTTTTTGCCCGCAACCCGGCGATTGGGGGCCTGCCTGCCTATTGCAACGGAGCGATAAACGATATATGCTGGAAGGCTGGTATAGGAATGCAGCGATTACCGCAACCGCCTTGTCGGGCGAAGTCCGAGGACGCTCATAAAAACCATGAAGACCGCTGAATCCATCTTGACGGCACTAAGCGTACCAGTCCTTGTTCTGGATGAATCGCTCCGGGCGGTACTGGCAAACCCTGCCTTCCATAAGACATTGAGGATCGCCCCAAGACAGTTGAAGGGCAAGTCCGTCGAGGAGTTTATCACTGGAGAAAGTGGCGAGCCGCGATTGATGGCAATTCTCGACGCTGTCGTGACCTCCGACAGCAGTGTGGAAGACGTCGAAATCGAATGCACAGTACCACCACGCACGCGAAAATTCCTGAAAGTCAACGCTCGGCTCCTGCACATGGAAGAAGGCCTGACCAAGAGGGTCCTCGTGGAACTCCGTGACATCACACACGAGAAGGAGTGGCAGCAAAGAATCCAAGAATTGAACGAGGCACTCCAGCAGCACGGAGTCGATCTCGAGGGAATCAACAAGGAGCTTGACGCGTTCACGCAGTCCGTGTCGCATGACTTGAGAACTCCTTTGCGGCTCACAAACAAAGTCGCGCACCTACTGCTTGAAGAAGACGGCGCCCAACTTCCTGCCAGCGCTATAGAAAAGACTCACATGATCCTGGATAGCACCCAGCAGATGGGCCACCTCATCGAAGATCTCCTCGCGTTTTCGCGAGTCGGCCGCGAGCCCATAAGGAAGCGGCATATTGACACTGGGCGATTGGCGCGCGAGGCGCTTGCGGAACAGCGGGACTCCCAGCAGGACCGCGACGTCGAAGTCCTGATTGATGAATTGCCCCCATGCCGGGCCGATCGCGCACTTTTGAAGCAGGTATTCTTGAATTTGCTGGCGAACGCCCTGAAGTTTACTCGGTTGTGCGAGCATCCCAAGATACGCGTGGGTTTTACGGAGACCAACGGGAAAACCGTCTACTTTGTCCGCGACAACGGCGTTGGTTTTGACATGAGCCACTCAGAATCCATCTTCTTGGCGTTTCACCGACTCAATAGGGCGCAGGATTTCGAGGGATCGGGAGTTGGCCTGGCTCTCGTTAAGCGCGTCATCGAGCGCCACAACGGCCGCATATGGGCGGAGAGTGAGAAGGGTCGCGGAGCCACGTTCTATTTCGCGCTGGGCGAGTAGTTGGCTACCGGAGACTTAACAACTACAAGGAGACCGAATTCTTGACAAGGAATTCAAAGGGCAAGATTCTGGTAGTTGATGACAATGCCGATCTGCTTGCGGAAGTGAAGTCCCATCTTGAAAAGCTAGGTTACGAGGTGGTCACCGCGGTGGATGGGCGTGCGGCCCTCGCGGCCGCCAGAACCATGGAATTGGACCTCGTGGTGCTTGACATCAACTTTCCGGCTGTTAAGGCGAATAGCGCACGCTCGATAGACGGGATTGAAGTACTTCGCCAACTGCGCGATTCGGGCACTGTTCCTGTCCTTATGCTGAGCGCCACAAACATCTCAGCGATAAAAGTCATGACTCTTTCAATGGGCGCAGACGATTACGTGCCGAAACCCTTTGCCCTTCAGGAACTCAGCGCCCGGATTGAGGCGATCCTTCGCAGAGCCAAACACGAGGCGCCGGGAGACAAGGTCTTGAGTTTTAGTCGCTTGAGATTGGACCCCGGTGAACGACGCGTCTGGAAAGACGGCAAAGTCGTGGAACTAACCGAAATAGAGTTTGACATCCTCTATGCGCTCGCCCGGCGTCCCGAACACGTGTTCACCCGTGACAAGCTCATGGAACTCGCCTGGAAAGACTTTGGTTACGGTGTTCCCAAAGCGGTTGACGTTCACGTTGGACACATTCGAAAAAAGATCGAGGACGATCCCCGTCGCCCTGTTTTCATAATGACCGTCCGGGGCGTAGGTTACCGGTTTCAAGACGTGCCCAAATCCTCAATTACCGAATAAAGTGAAGCGACAAGCCTCAAGAGCCTTGACCGCAGGGTGCGAACCCGATCACCGAATCTCCCATGTGGCGAGGCAAACGGCCATGCTGCTTTCCTGAGGGTCCGACCGTTTTCCGACGACCCCGCAACGGGGGCCAATTTGAATAGCCGCGGGCGCAGCCCGTGGATCAAAAACAACAAAAAGGTCCCGACCCTGAAAGGGTCGAACAGGCCCGGAATCTTTGTTAAACCCCTCCGGGGTTTTGGGGTTGAGGGTGCGCTGTGATCCCGGGGCTGCGTCACGCGCATGCGCGCGACTTGCCCCGGGCTACTCAAATTCGACTCCTGCGGAGTCGTTTGCACACGGTTCGAAGGCAGCGCCAACAGACCGATCATTTACTGGATAGTCGCGCTCAGAACTTCGTGGCGGCTCCGCTGCGGTGGGCTTGGCGTCTCATGACCCCGTTGGCGCGTCACAGATGCGCAAAACATGGACCGGCTGCCTTGCGTCCTCCAGAGGCTGGTCTCTTATACAGCGATTGAGGCGGATAGCGGGGGCATGCTTTGAAGAAGTGCGCTGTTCCGCCGTGCCGCTTCCCATGAGCGCCGGAGCGAAGAGAGGGACGTGCGAGTCCGCCAGAGTGACGGCGCCCGCGGAACACGCGGACCGCCGGATCACGCTCGAGAATGGCCGTAGAGGCACTTCGGAGACCTCGGCCGCAAGACCACGCCACAGTTCGCAGAACCGGGACGGACACGTTTTCGCGCCTCGAGGAGCGCTCCGCTTACGTGTCCGTCCCGGCTTTGCTTTGGGTCAGCGTCTACCACGTTGCCACCGCTTGAGGTTAAGTTTCTCCAGCACTTGGATTTCCGTCACCAAGTCCGCCGCCAGCGCCTTGAGACGGCGGTTTTCGTCCTCGAGTTCGTTCAGGTGCTGCAACTCTGGCTTGTCCATCGCGCTGAACCGGGTCCGCCACTGGTAGCCGGTTGTTTCCATCATCCCATGCGCGCGGCAGACCAGGGCAACCGCGTTGTTTGATTGCTCCTCTTTCACGATGCGGATGTTCTGTTCTTCGCCGTATTGTTTACCCCTTGCGCACAAGTCTCCGCCAGCCCTTTCGGGCACATGGTTTCTCTCACTCGATAAGGCGCCGTTCTTTCGGAGTGCGCCATGCCCATCGAAGACCCAGCGCATTGCTCAATGGCCCTGTGCTTCGAGCGCCATGGGTGCCTGTTCCTGGGGGGCCGTACTTGGTTCGAGCGCCTGGCGCATATGGCCAACCAAGGCAGGCAATTTGAACGGTTTCCCGATGAATCCCGCGCAGCCTCTTGAAAGCGCCTTTGCCGCAAGCGATTCGTCCGTGTCGCCCGACATGAGGAAACACGGCAATTCCACGCCTGAGCGCCTCACGGCATCGACGAGGTCCAATCCCGTAAGGCGCGGCATATTGAAATCCGTGAGAAGGAGGTCGACGGGCGCAGGCGCCGCGGCGCCATCTGCCAGCAGGGCCAATGCCTCCGTAGCGTCTTTCGCGGTTGTTACGAGAAACCCCGCGTTGCTCAATCCGCTGGACAAAAGCGAGCACATGAGCTCTTCATCATCGACGACCAGAACATGCTTTGGCATTGCGTTCTCCTTGAGGAAATATTCGCTTTGCTTAGTCATTCCGGGTTTCGAGCGCCTTGTATGCCCGGTGTTGGTCTTCCGCACAAACAAGAACTTCGGTGGAGCCCAAGCCCGGAAACAGACCGTGAACCTCTTCGTCTTTGATCCACGATTTGACGCCGGCGTTCTCGACCGTGGCGCGAGCCACCGCAGCGCTGCCCGCATCGCCCTCGAATATCGTCACCAAATTCTCATATTCCGGCGTCCGCTCCGCGGGGAGTTCGGTTACAAGCGCCTCATCGCAATCCGAACACCGGGTGAAACCCTCGCGGTATTCCCCTCTGCATATTGGGCAATACATGGTATGTCCCTTTCTTATAAGCAGCCTCGTCCCCGAGACTGTATGAAACCTGGCGTAGTGTTGCAGGAACTGTTCCCGCAACGCCTTCAAGAGCGTCTTCTTAATGTCCCTTGCACCGTCAGCACTGTCGCGCTGATGCCACGCCCATGTCATGGCGCGCGTTGCCAGTTCCTGTGCTTGGCGGGTATCGCGCGTAAGCGCGAGCGCCACCGAGTAGCACATCTCTGCATACGAAAGCAGGACCTGTTCAAGCACATCGGTATGTTTAGCTTGCTGTGTCATATCCCCTCACTTGTTGCTCTCGTTCGCCACGGTTGCCGATTCCCCCGGGCATTCCAGACCGTGCGGCGAGAAGGACGGATGGCGGCCCAGCCCCGCCAAGGTTTCGGTCACGCGCTGTGGATGCCCCCAATCGCACCAATCCACACCCTCGAGCCGCAGGACCAGACTTTGCTCGGGAACATGCTCGAGGATGTCTCTCGATAAATCCGCCGGCCCCAGATCGTTGTACAGGCTTGCCAGGGCACTCGCCTCGAAGCGGGACTCCAACCGGCCCTCGCGCACGGCGCGCAACACCATAAGAAACGCGTCGAACTTGTACATCGTCTCGGGCATACACTGCCTGCCCAAAGCCCACAGCTTTTTCGCCTTTACGGTTATCACCATGGTGTTCCACAAGCACCCTTGGCGGCGTAACGCACGTGCCTCCTTCACATCAGGTTTTTCCCGAAAACGCTGCACTTTTATCGGTTCATGAGCCAAGGCGTCCCTGTTACCAGTCCAAGGGCCGCCGAAATCTATCCAACCATATTCGGTTTCCGCACGGTCCGGAACCGCGCCCACGAGGATAATGCGATCATGATGTTCCTCGGCCATTTCCAATGCGTGGAGCATGTGGTCGCAAAACCGGTTTTCCGGGTGCACAAAATGGTCTGACGGAAGAAGAATAAGCGTCGCCTCCGGGTCGTCCGCGAGCACATAGGCTGTCGGCAGAAGGACTCCTGGCGCCGTGCCCAGATTGCTCGGCTGTTCGAGAACGCGCCCGGGCAATTCGCCCGTTGCGGAACCGTTTAGGAATTTGCCATGGCCCCGCCCAATCACCGTAAGGATTTGATTGCCGCGGACGACCGAGCGCGCCCGGGCAATCGTGTGTTCGAGCATGGACCGTGTACCGACAAACGTGCAGTATTGCTTGGGGCGATCTTCGCCGAGCCAGTGACTGATGAGGGGCCGCATCCGTGTTCCCTCGCCTCCGGCAAGCACGATCCCCCACCGCGACGCGATGTGGCGTGCCGGCCAACACATTGTGGCCGCTCTGAACGATCGAGAGTTCAAACTGTCGTATGTATTTGGGGCCACAATCCTCTCCTTGCAACAGCGCATTCGGAACGCGTGCTCAATCCACGTTCATTTACGAGTCTGCATCGTAAGTGTCTGAGCGCGGGCTTCTTAGTGAGCGCCCTCGCGCGTTGAGAGTCCAGAAAACTCTTTAACCGCTCACTCGCCAACATCGAACGAATCTCCCGCGACGGAAGCGAAATCGCTGCCCAGCGCCTTCCGCAACTCATCCGTCGTTCCGTGGAAAATGAGCGTCTTGGTCTGCCTGTCGATCACATGTGCCCTTCCTGCATGGCCATCGACCATGGCAAGGAGTTGGTCGAGTTCGTTGAACTCCGCATGCACGCATTGCCCTCTGGTGTCTATTGTGTACCTTGGGCGTTTCGTGTTCTGCCGCTCTTTCACAACGGGGTTCCTTCCGGTAGAAACCGTTTCTGGCCATTGAATCCAAACTGTCATGTAGCGTCTTCCCTTCACCGGTGGATCGGGGCATCAAAGAGGGAATACCCTCGGATTTGGAGCTTTGCCCCTGTCGCAACCTTTCTTTACAATAACGGGCGGAGGTAAAAGCCGGGCTAACGAAACGTAAAATATGGGTAAAGTGTCCGCCCTACGAGAAAAGGAGCCGCAACCGCCTTTTCCTTGCTTGGCGGGGCGTCACGTGCCAAAACGCCACATCGCACCCCAGTTTGATCGAACCTCAAGCGCCACGCGTATGTGTTCAACCAAAACCTGCACGCTGAACGGCTTCTTTATAAACCCTGTGCAACCTCTTGAAAGCGCTTCCATGGCCAGCGTTCCACTCAAGTCTCCCGACATAAGCAGGATGGGCATTTCCAAGCCTTCGCGCCTCAAAACATCGACGAGCTCCAACCCCGTAAGGCGCGGCATGTTGTAGTCCGTCAGTAAGAGGTCGACGGGCGCGGGCGCTTCGACGCCATCTACCAACAGCGTGAATGCCTCTGCAGCGTCATTTGCCGTTGTTACAAGAAACCCCGCACGAGACAACCCCTCCGACAAACATGCGCTCTCACTTGCTTCATCATCGACCACCAGAACATGCTCTTGCATCATCGAGTTCTCCCCGCGAGTTTCATTGCTTACTTGAGCCACATTCGCGAGGATCCGCACCGCTACCCCTCGCCGTGACTCTCATTGCGTCCGAATGGTGTTCTCTATTTTGCCCAGACGAACCTGAATACTATTGGGTATTTTGTCCGGCCAACGCTAAAGATTCGATAAAGCGCAGGTAAAATTCCGGTAAAGATTAGACTTCTGCAACAAGCCTGCCCGGTTTCATTGTGACCACGCGTGGAACCGGCCACGGGTTGCAATGATGCGCCGAAGTAGATGGTTTCCAACGGGTAAGCACGGCTCGGATCCCCGAAGGGACGCTATACGGGACCGGCATCCGGTTCGCAAGATGTGCGTCGCCTCAAGAAGCGAGCGCCAGGGACAAGGCAGAAACCACCTGAGCACGGAGACGCTTGTCATGTGCCGTCGCGATGACGGCCTCGTAACATTGGGGGCAGTACCCATTTCTTACCTGGTGCCCGACGGATGGCAATGGCATCTCTTTCCACTGTCCGTCGAAAAGGGTTTTCTTGCATACGCAGCATTGAACAAGCACGCTGCACCGTCCTTTCTGACAACTTGCGCCTAGATCCTGGAAAGACTCTTCCCGCGCCGAAACGCACCCTTGAGGGCCTTGATGTTACATGTGGGCCACGAAATGCACGGCGAATCTCGAGGCGAAGAAGACTTCGCAGACCATCGCATAGGGAATTCGGAGGATATTGATGCTCAAGAATCGGCCTGTTTTTATTCGTTCCACCAGGTCCCGCCGAAAGGCGTTGAATTGGCGGCGCTTCGCAACATAGCGGATCGCGGCTTCTTCATAGCCGGCGATGATGGTTTGACTCACGAAGCGTTCGGCGTCGACGATATGGTTCCAGCCGCGCGGCCGCGCGTCGAAAGTCCGGAGGTAGTGCTCCACGTCCGCAGCCTTCTTTCGCAGCCTGCGACGGACCGGGAAGCTGATCTGACTGCCCGCGCGGCTCAACTGTCGCAATCGTTCCGCGGTGCTGGACAGGAGCGCCTTAAGTTCCCTGGCGGCGTCGGAATAGCGCCCCTGGAGGTTGTAGTCCGCAACGCGCCGCTGGACCTCCGTCCATCTCGCCCGTAAGTCGGCGAGGGTTGCCCAACGTGGATCCTGAGGCTTGCGGGTGAGCATCCAGATTTCCTGAAACTCGAAGAAGAGCCTCGTATAGACTTTCAGCCCGTGAAAGGCATCCTTTATCCGACGCCACCCGTACCGCAATACACTTTCGCACGGAAAGACAGGACGCCGGGAACACCGGTCCTTGAGGCGGAAAACGCCGGTTGCCATGGGGTGTAATCCTTCCAACGCTGCGTAGCGGTACCAGATGGAGAGCCCGAGCACTTGCCGGTAATTCCGCGGCTCTGTGCGCAGCAAGGCGGTTATGATGTTCTCCTTGCTGTAAAAGGCGTGCATAGCCTCGTCATAGGCGGCCCGCCATGCGCCGTTCGGCATCAGGCCGTGCTGGAACGTCTCATGAAGCCCGTCATAATCATTGTGTTCCGCGTCCATAAGCACGTTATCTTGAACCATTTGCCAATGATCGCGCGACCCGGGCAACGGCGTCAGCATGAATAGAGACGCGAGATCCACTTTAATCTGGTTGCGCAGGTATTCCATGTCGCCCGGAACGGATTCCAGCGAATCGAATGGTAGGCCAACGATGTAGCCGACGTGTACCAAGACGTTGTATTGATGCCACATTTCCACCATCTGCTCGTATTCTTGCGTCCGGTTGTGGCGTTTCCCGACGGCCTCAAGATTCTTCGGGTTCACGCTTTCCATGCCGATGAAAGCCAGGTAACACCCCGCTTGGGCCGCCTTCTCGACGAAATTCGGGATACGGTGCGCCTGCGTGTCCGTCTGCATCATGAACCGGACCTTGATCCCCTGTTTTCGCAGGGCGATAAGCCCGTCAAAGATTTCCTCCCACGCGGGATTTCGTGAGAAGTTGTCATCGGTGAAGAAATAGAGAGGAATCCCGCGCGCGTAGTTCTCCTCGATAGCCTTGAGCACCAACGCCGAGGGGCGGTAACGCATTTTGTGCCCTTGGACGTTGATGATGGTACAGAACGAGCAGTTGAATGGGCACCCCCGGCTGGTATCGATCGTAGCCGTACGGCGGCCGAAGAAGCGGCGCTGGAGCTTTCCGTTGACCAACGGCACAGGCGCATCGGCCAGATTCGGAAACTCCCTGATGTCGTAAACGGGTTTCATGGCGCTGTTCATGGCATCGCGCAGCAGCATCGCCATGACTCCCGGCGCTTCGACTTCGCCCTTCACCAGCGTGACCCCGTGGTCCATGAGACGCTGGAGTTCGTGGGAGGGTTTCTCGAAGAGCGCCAACATGCCGCTCACGTGGAAGCCGCCGATCATGACCTGCACCCCCGCTTCGCGCAGCTCCAGGGCAAGGTCAGACGCGCGCGTGAACTGGTTGGTCTGCACGCCCACAAAACCCACCACGACCGTGGTGTCGGAGCGTCGGTTGATCTTCGCGATACGGCGGATCGGCACACGCTGCACCGTGTCGTCGAACGCGTCCACGGTCACTTGGACATCCGGACCCACGTCGCCGCTCTCCGCCACCCCCTGCGTCAGGCTCTCGAGACAACAGAGTGTGTTCGAAGGCAAAACGCCGCGCCAGAAACGCACCACATAACCGTCGTCATCGTAACGTGATGGGCGAATGAACACCACGTGTAAATGCTTCATGTGTCACTCTCTCCGATAAAACTTCTCCACGCATTTGAATAACAGGCTTCACCTTGTCACCGTTCACGGTAGACGCAACGAGCAGACCGCCTGGCGATTCAAGGACACCTGGCATCTCTTCCGGCACCGGGTCCGCGGTACCGGCCCCCTGCCGCCTTCCTTAAGGGAGGCGGCAGAGGGGCAGGAGAAACGCACGCCGTTAAACTTAAGCGCGTCTATACAAAACCCGGGCTGGTCATGATGCGTCTGCATCAGAAGCCGCGGGGGATGTGCCCCAAAAACACGAGCACCACGACGACTACGAGCACGAATCCCAAGACGCCACTGGGACCGTAGCCCCAGTTCCGGCTGTAGCTCCACCTGGGCAATCCGCCCAAGAGCAACAGCACCAAAACAGCTAGCAATATCCAACCCATATCAGGCTCCTTTCTTGGTTTTACATTGTCACTCCGGGGCCGGCCGTTTGCTACTGCTCTTGAGCAACCGCACACCGCCGCGCCCCTCTCATCACCATAATTATCCCGAACAAACGCAAACCCTGGGTAAAGGGGAGGCAAAGTCTTGGCAAAGAGTCTCGTGTTCGCCGGGATGACGACAGTCCGCGGTGGACCTGACGTTGCCAGCCGCTGGAGGGAATCAGGGGGCAGGGGGTGAATCGGACACCGTACTGTCTTTCTTAATGTTCTCCGCTTTGGGAAAAGTGAACTCAGATTCCTTTTTCAGTAGTGCATGCCCAAAGCTGAGCATTGTCTCATTGCCAAGTTCGTTGATCTTCGGCGGCTCTATGAACAGATTGGCTATTGCCCCCCTGATGCGGGCAAAGAAACCATCCGGCGCTGCCGACCGCTTGGTGATAGATGCTATCTTTACCCCCATCTTGGGGGGCCCATCGCTCCTCTTGAAAGTGAGCGTGTTCACCCGGGCAACCGACTTATTCGTTCTGTTCTCGTACTTGTACTCCCCGTCCTTGGGCTTAATATCATAAAGGCCAATGGTTACCGGGCTTTTCCGGCCTCGCGCGTTGAACTGGAGGTCGACCTCGGTAACAGTCTCTGTTAAATCGTCAATCTTTCCCTTGACTTCTATGCGGCCGAATCCCTCTCCCTCACATCTGATGTAATCCAGTGCATGTCTCAGCGTTTTATTGTTTTTCAGATCACTGGTGCGTGCCGCTATCATCCCCGCAGGGTCGAACGTGTTCTGGTGAACCCCTTTTCCCCGTATCTCGAAGTCACAGGCCACACAGAAGGATCGTGCATCGATCTTCCGGTTATACGAGGTGACGACAACCTCCTGTTGATTGTTGGCACTTGTTTGCCTGTCTACAAGAGTCGGAGATATCAGCGGCACGAAATACATGAAATACGAAATGGGATTCTTCCCCAAGGATTCTTTGCCATAACTGAGAATCACAGTCGGGCCGCTGTCATCCCCAACAGCATTGTCGTCCTTGGCCACAGATACCCCGCTGGCCGTGCCCGACGCGTTTGTGGGTTCGGCGCCCGCAGTACGGACCATTAAAAACAACGCACAAACGACGGCAATTACGAACAGGCCCAATACATGATGGCAAGTCAGAAGACCCCGTGTCCTTCTCAGATGTGATTGCATAGCTTTGCCGAGGCGCCGAACAATCGCATAGGTTCCGTGCCGGTCATAGCGGCAAGTGCATGCTGTCCGGGTCATAAAATCACCTCCGAATGTCGTCAAACACGTTTGGGCCGCCTCGGAGCATCGAGGAATCGGCCCTATTTCCTGGAAATCCCGCCGCGATCCCTGCTTCCAAAAATGCCCTGAAGATTCATCTTGAGTGCTTCCGGGTTATCTGAGGCCCCTTCGGCGGCATTCTGAGTGACAATTTTCTTTTTCACGAGGCTAACGAGGGCCATGTTGAAAGTTTGCATGCCGTCCTCCTCGCCGTCCGTGATGACGTTGGGAATGCGTTCGATCTCGCCATCGCGGATCAGCGGGGCAATCCCTGGATCGTTGAACATGACCTCCACGGCGGGGACGCGGCCTTTTCCGTTGGCGGCAGGGAGAAGTCGTTGTGCAACGATTGCGCGAAGTTGGAGTGCGAGCTGCGACCTGACTTGGGCGTGCTGGTCCGGCGGGAACATGTCCAGGATACGGTCTATGGTCATCATGACATTCGTGGTATGCAACGTACTGAATACGAGGTGGCCTGTTTCAGCCGCGCCCAAGCACGCCTGAAACGTTTCCACATCGCGCAGCTCCCCGATCAGGATCACGTTGGGATCTTCCCGCATGATGGCTCGAAGGCCCGTCTTGAAGTCCTTCGTATCGATCGAGACCTCGCGTTGACTCACGCTGCATTTCTTGTCCGCGTGCAAATACTCTATTGGATCTTCAAGCGTCAGGATATGGCTCTGGCGAGTCGCGTTGATTCGGTCAATGAGCGCAGCCAGCGTAGTCGATTTCCCACTGCTTGTGGTTCCCGTGACAAGTACAAGACCCCGGTCAAGTGATGCAATCCGCTCCATCGCCCGCTCGGGCAGATTGAGCGTTCGAAAGTCCCAAATATCGGACTTGACATACCGGAAGACCATGGCGGTGGTGCCTCGTTGCCGGTAGCAGTTCACGCGAAACCGGCCCAGAGCCGGAACGCTTGCCGCAAAGTCTGCATCGCCCGTTTCAAGAAAGTACTGCTTCTGCAGCGGACTCATAATCTCGTCCAGGAACCGCATCATATCGCTTTCGGCCAGTTCACGGATTTCCGTAAATCTTAACACCCCTTCGATGCGGATTGCGGGCGGTCTCGACACTTTCAAGTGGATATCGGACGCCCCGTTCTCGAGCGCATAGGCCAGAATTTCCCGCAACGAAAGTTTCTCGAGAGGCAGTTCTTTCTTATCGGTAGGATTTGGAGTATCCAGGGGAACCTCCTTTCCCTTCACCATTGCTTCGCCCTATTGGCATCAGACAAAACACCAGAGCGAGGAGCCGTCATTCAAAAATCGTCTTCAGGTCGGCAAACGCGTTTGCCACGCCTTCTTTGACCTGCTCCCAGCGGTCAGCGCTTGCCTCGTTCAGCTCATCGAGTTTCTTGGCCGCCGCATCACTGTCAAAGGTGAACATCGTCTGGATGGCCACGTCGTCCCGGTTGGGCAAGGCGTGAACCATCCGGACGGCTCACCACTGCCTTGCTCTAGAAGCCACGAGGAAGGTATCCGAAGAGCAAAAGAACCACCACGACTACCAACGCAACTCCCAGAACGCCGCTGGGGCCGTAACCCCAGTTCCGGCTGTACTGCCACCTGGGTACAACCCCCAATAGCAGCGCGATTACGACAAGCAGCAAAATCCAACCCATGGTAAGAACTCCTTTCCTGGGACAATATTTCGCACCAACCGCCGCCGTGGACGCCACGGCCACCGCCACACTTTCTTCACCGTCACTTTGCCAGACTCACATAAACCCCAGGCAAAGGCTGGGCAAAACTTCGGCAAACTTCCGCGCATTCACCGTAATACCCCCAACCACTGGGCCAAAAACCGCACCAAACCCATCTGGCATGACGCAGATGCCCCCGCGGTTGACCAAGTCTCGCTTTCTCTCCCCGAGCAAAAACTATTACCGAACCTTTTCCGAAACGTTGCCGGAACTTTGTGTGGCGCAGGTACCATTTGGGTATGGAGGCAAAGAAGGACGTTCATTGAAACGCCCTTTGGCCAATGGAGGAACGATTTGAGAAATGACACACCCGTAGACATTCTCGTTGTTGAAGATAACGACAGCGAACGTGCGTCGATTGTGGAGGCGCTGCAAGCCTCCATCCCGGACGTAAATCTTCTGGCCGTCAGAAACGGCGACGAGGCGCTGGACTATCTCTTCAGACGAGCCGCATGGAAAGACTGCGCTGCAGGCGAGACCCCCAAGCTAATCCTGCTCGATCTGGCTATGCCGGGGACGGACGGTTTTTCGGTGCTCGCGCAGGTACGGTCGGTGGAGTCTGAAGAAGCGCTCACGCTCACGCCGGTGGTCATCTTCAGTGATTCGCTGACGGAGACCGATGTTTCGAAGAGCTATCGCTGTGGCGCAAACAGCTACGTCATAAAGCCCGTGAGCTTTCCGGACTTTCAGTCCGTCGTGGAAACCCTCGGGCGGTATTGGATGACACATAACAAAGTGGGCGTCTACTGACGCGTGCCTAACTGAATCTTGCCCTGGAGAAATAGCCTCCAGGCATGCGACCCAACAAAAAAGGAATATGAAATGACCGCATTCAAGAAAGTTGTCATAGCAGTGGTGGTAGGGGTACTCGTCAGTATGGGTACGTTTGGATGCAACACCGTAAGAGGAATGGGAAAAGACGTCCAAAGGAGCGGAGAAGCCGTGGAAGATGCCGCCGATGGCGCCCAGAGGAAATAGGCGCTCTTGGTGCGCCGTGCGCCAATTATTGCGGTGAACACGTGAAGGATCGGGAAGATGGATAGGGCCAATGGATAGGGCCGAGGCACAAGCGAAGTTGGAGTGCAAGTGCGGTTGCACGGTCCCCTTGTCGAACCCGATAGGGCAGGTAGCGTGGCTGCCACCAAAAGGAACTCAACGCCATGAGGAATAAGGGGGCTCGAGAGAAGCTCATGACACAAGTGGTGTCAATGACGGAAGAGAAAGTGAAGGAGATGGTTGCATGGATGCGGAGCAGAGGCGTAGGAGGCGCCAGACGTCGGAGAAAGAGGCGGACGCCCCTGCAGGAATTCAAGGGGAACTTGGCATCAATGACCAATGAAGACGTGAAGCAGATGCTGACAGGAACAGGACAAGAGCGCCCAGGATATCTGGCTTCACTCATGCACCTGCCCATCTTAGTGCTTCAGGCGATCGCAAGAATGCTCGGCTGGCATCGCACAGAGAACAGGTCGAGTTAGTCCTCGATGCGACTCCGCGAGGAACGCACATAGAACCTTCTGCTCTGTCGAAAGAATTGCAGCATGCGCAGTAAGCGAACGGAAACAAAGAGGATTCGACCACAGCAACGTCGACTCTGGTGTACTGAACTTACCCACAAAGCGTAACGCGGGCCCGCCTAGAGTTCCGCCCTCGCTACGCGGCATTGAATAGGACTCTCTTGAAAAATCCTGACCTGCCGAAACGCATCGCCTTCCTGGGCAACTACCTGCCACGACTCTGCGGGATTGCGACTTTCACCCATGATCTTTGCGAGGCGGTGAGCGAGTCCCTTCCTGCAGCGCAATGCTATGCTGGGGCTGTGAATGATTGCGTGGAGGGCTATGAGTATCCACCGCGCGTACGCTTTGAGTTGATGGAAAAGGATATTCATTCCTATCGTCGGGCAGCGGATTTCCTGAACTTCAACAACGCCGATGTTCTTTGCGTGCAGCATGAGTTTGGAATCTACGGCGGACCCGCGGGAAGCCATTTGCTGGCGCTTCTCAAGGAAGTGCGCATGCCAGTAGTTACTACGTTGCACACCATTCTTCACAAGCCGAACGACACGCAGAGCAAGGTAATGGAAGAACTGACGCGCCGCAGCGATCGCCTGGTGGTAATGGCGCGGAAGGGTGCGGAAATCCTGAGAGACACCTATGCGGTGCCGGACGACAAAGTAGATGTCATTCCACATGGCATCCCGGACATTGCGTTTACGGATTCTGACCTCTCCAAGGCGCAATTTGGAGTGGAAGGACGGACTGTGCTGTTGACTTTCGGGCTCTTGGGGCCAGGCAAGGGTATTGAACTTGTGATTGAATCCCTGCCACAGATCTTGCG
Organism: Candidatus Hydrogenedentota bacterium; assembly: GCA_046483455.1. Lineage (GTDB taxonomy): Bacteria > Hydrogenedentota > Hydrogenedentia > Hydrogenedentales > SLHB01 > UBA2224. Next base: position 19,395 of record JAWODE010000249.1, read on the forward strand.
TGCGCATCCGAACGTGGTCTATCTGGTGTTGGGTGCGACGCATCCGCATCTGTTGGCCCGTGAAGGAGAGCGCTACCGGCTGAGTCTGGAACGACTGGCCGAAGAGCGCGGCGTGGAGGAACATGTGATCTTCTTCAACCGTTTTGTCTCGCTTGAGGACCTGGCCGAATTCATCAGCGCGGCCGACGTCTATGTGACGACCTATCTCGATGAGGCGCAAATCACATCGGGCACGCTGGCATATGTGTTCGGTGCGGGCAGGGCGGTAGTCTCCACGCCGTATTGGCATGCGCAGGAATTGTTGGCGGACGGGCGCGGGATTCTCGTGCCATTTAACAGCCCAACGGCCATCGCGAACGGTGTGTGTGACTTTCTCGAGCACCCCGAATACATGGAGAAAACCCGTCGGGAAGCCTACCAGCGCGGACGTGAAATGATCTGGTCGGCGGTGGCGGAACGCTATCTGGAGTCATTTCAGCATGCACGTGCCGACCGCAGGGCCACTTCGCGTAAGGCTTTTGCGGGATGGACCCTTGCCAGACGCCCCTACGACTTACCGCCGCTGCGGTTAAACCACATCGTGCGTATGAGTGATGGCACGGGGATTTTCCAGCACGCGATTCTCAATGTGCCGGATTTTCACCATGGCTACTGTATCGATGACAACGCGCGGGCGTTCATCCTGTGCAACCTTCTAGATGAACTTGGCGGGAAACCTCCCAAGGAAGACCTCGATGGCTTAGCCACCACTTACCTTGCCTTTCTAGCGTCGGCATGGAATCCTGACACGAGAAGATTTCGCAACTTCATGAGCCACGGGAGGCAGTGGCTTGAGGAAACGGGCAGTGAGGACAGTCATGGCCGCGCGCTTTGGGCATTGGGCACCGGCGCGGCACGTTCCAGCGATGAGGGTCGGCGCAGGTTGTCCGAGCGACTTTTTGAGCGCGGGCTGAGCGCCGTAGAGTCGTTTACCTCACCGCGCGCCTGGGCGTTCACTTTGCTGGGCCTCCATGAATACTTGAGCAAGTTTCCGGATTCCGCCGAAGCAAAGGCCGCCCGCGAGGTACAGACCGGCAATTTGGTTAGACTGTGGCAGAATTGCGCCACCGAGAATTGGCCCTGGTTCGAACCGATCGTCACCTACGACAGTGCCCGCCTCTGTCAGGCCCTGATACTCAGCGGACGATGGATTCGCAATCCGGAAGCTATGGAAATTGGGCTGAATTCTCTGCGCTGGCTGGCGTCGCTACAAAGAACGCAGGGGGGACACTTCAGGCCCATCGGCAGCAACGGCTTCTACGTCAGAGATGGCGCCCGGGCCGACTTTGATCAACAGCCGGTGGAAGCCCAAGCCATGGTTTCTGCGTGCCTGGGAGCTCTCCGTGTCGCGCAGGATGCCGCTTGGTCGGGCGAGGCCAGACGCGCCTTCGAGTGGTTCTTGGGCCGGAATGATCTGGGCCTCCCGCTTTATGACTCCGGCACCGGTGGCTGCGCCGACGGGTTGCACAGCGATCGGGTTAATGAAAACCAGGGAGCGGAATCGTCGCTCGCCTTCCATCTTTCGCTCGCCGAGATGAACTACGCGCAGCACCCGCTGCCTTCCCACTTATAAGCACCATCCGCTACACCGCACGTGCAGTTGCCCTCCAATGAGCACCGGCCCTGCCTTCCTTCTCAGGACATTCATCCTGCAATGGCGCTGTGAAACTCGACGCTTGGGCTCAAGGTCTCTGGTATGAGTGCTGCGTAATGCCTTCTGCATATTCCTGGTGAGTTTCCCATGAGGGTGGAAATCTTGTAGAGCCTTTTGCCTTTCATGGCGAGCTGGGAACCAAACGTGTGACGGAAATCCAGGCAACTCCAGGAAAGACCTGCCGCACTGTCGATCAGTGGTGTATTTCAAGTTCTGCAAAAAGGGGGGCTTGCAGAAGGAAGTCCTTCCATGCCGTCTTTTTGTTGAACTTCTGAAATATAGTTGCTTCCTTCCGGGCTCTTGTGTTCGATCATGAAGCACAAGCTCCACCGCATGCACGCGCTTTTTCCTAAATTATCTTGCGTCGGCACGAAGAGCACCAAGCACGAACATGTACCTGAAACCCGCGCTACCCCGCAGCGGACCAGACACGACCAGAGGACTTGGGTACTTTACCTGCCAGTTGGGGAAACCTCGCGGCTGCCTCCGTGCGCATCACGCAGGGCGAACACCCGGACGGGAATCCGATGCTCCGTGCACGCCCGGAATTCGACAGGACTCTTCTTGAAAGGAACTTGCAGAGATCGGACAAACGCTGTTTCCGGGTGTTCCTATGCAATACGTTGCATCGCGTTGCAGGGCGTTTAGGCCAAAATGTTGTACAAAGTCAAATTGAAAGGGCCCACAATTTCCTGTAAGTCCATACAAGAAAATGGTGAACGGGGTGGGACTCGAACCCACGGCCACCGGATTAAAAGGCCACTATCTAGTCATCTATTATAGTCTATAACAACATACAATCAAACGGTTTGCGGCAAATCGTCCCCGCGCTTTGTGTGGTTAGAAACGGCCAGAAATGGCCCGATTTTATTTTAGAGTGTGCCCTATTTGTGCCACGAATCCGGCCACAAGTTCGGGCGGCCGTCTACCACTTGCCCGCAGCATTTCCCCTTCTTCACAAACACCGGAACAAAACCCACAAAACCGCCCCCCGCGCAAGGCAAGCCCCGAAAATTCGCCGCCCCAAAACCGCCCAAGGGTGACATTCCCCACCCGCAAAGAAAAGCGGCCAGGAAGGACCCGTGCCCGCGGGGGATA
>JAWODE010000259.1:0-7650 GCA_046483455.1 Candidatus Hydrogenedentota bacterium
ACCAGCAACGAATCCCTGCGGTTTTATTTCGATATTGTGAAAGACCGCCTGATTTTAGCCTTGAAAGAGGCCCATAACGAGCCTGTTTTCTGGGAGAAATTCAGTAATCCGCGGAGCACGGGCGACCTCGATAGCATGCAGACGCTTATCGAAGAAACCTTTGAACTGAGCTCCCCGGCACCGGATTTTCAGGCATGGCGGGCGGAAAAGCTTGAGGCATTCGCGCGGCCGAGGGTGGCATGGGCGGAGGATTGGATACCGCCAAACATCGGCTGGGAATCGGAAGTGGCGGGCTTCCGCGTTTATTGGGGCCAATTCGATTTCTTCGGAAAACAGAAGAATACGCTGGTACTGCCTACGTTTTCCGAGCAATACAACTATCACGAAGAACAACCCTGGGGCATGGATGCCTTACATGTAGGCCAGTCCGGCGGGCTTGGGGGCATCACTCTGTACGTCGACGGCACCCCTTACCCCGTATACAGTCCTGAAGGCAAGGGCGATATCGACTGGTCGAAACGGCTCGTCGGTATTGACGACACGCAAGTCACGGTCGAGCTAGTGGCCGAGAACGTCGGGCCGGCGGAAGCACCTTATACCGTCCGGTTCACCTGTTCGGCCCTGGCAGACCGGCGCGACTCGCCAATCCAGGTCGTAGTGGAAGGCGGCCCGGCGGATGCCGCTATCGAGCTGGGCATTGGCATCACGCGATTGCCTCAAGAAACCTATGCGCTGGATACCGCCGCGGGAGTAATGGGCAGCTGGGGCGTTCAAGGTCCCGACATTGGCTGGATCGGCCTTGGCGTGGTCTTTCCACCAAAGCGTTTTCTGAGGGCCGTGGGTTCCGAACTCGAGCACCAGGTCGTTATCGCCGCAAAGGCAGGCGAACCTGTGAACTACCATATCCAGGGCGACTGGCTGCGCGGCCGGAGGTTCCCCCGCTCGCCCGTGCTCCGCAACTGGATGGACGATCTCCGGCGCACAGCCAACAAAGCGGGACTGCGGTGAAATCATTGTCTTAAAAGAATCGATTATTCAAACCCGATTGGGTAGTATAAACAGGCTGTTCTGATGGTCAAGAATCCGTTTTAACAACGAATACAGGGGAAAATACGATGAAATACCGTGCAGTCACGCTGATGGTAGCTTCTTTGTTTGTGCTGGGGGGCCCGCTTGCGGCCCAGGAAACCACGCCACGGGAGTTTGTGGACCTTTTCAACGGCAAAGACTTGACGGGGTGGGTAGATGTGAATACCAGCCCGGATACTTGGGCCGTGCAGGACGGCCTCCTCGTGTGCAGCGGCCACCCCATCGGCGTCATGCGTAGCGAGAAGCAATATGAAAATTTCATCTTGCACATCGAATGGCGCCATATGGAGGCGGGCGGAAACTCAGGCGTTTTTGTGTGGAGCGAAGGAACGGTTCCCGAGGGCAAGCGCTTGCCCAAGGGCGTCGAAGTGCAGATGCTTGAACTGGACTGGGTGAACCAGCACAAGAAACCGGACGGCTCTCTGCCCCCAATTGCATATGTCCATGGCGAACTGTTTGGGGCCAACGGCGCCACCACCGTTCCCGACAATCCGCGGGGCAATCGCAGCAAATCCCTTGAAAATCGCTGCAAGGGCAAGGGCGAATGGAATGTCTACGATGTGGTCTGCGTCGATGGCGTGATCAAGCTGGCCGTCAACGGTAAATTCGTGAACGGAATCAGCGACTCCTCGGTCAAGAAAGGGTATCTGTGCTTGGAATCCGAGGGGGCAGAAATTCACTTCCGCAACATTCGTATCCTTGAATTGCCTCCGGGCATCACCACGCCTGAGCAAACCGCTCCTGTCGTGAAACCGTGACCGGGAGGCCGGCTTACGGCAGAAACGGTTGGACGTAGCATGTCGCCCATCGCACAGGCGATGATTCTGCTCCTTGCTCCCGTCGCGGGAGCATTGGAGTTTCACGTCGCTATCGATGGCAGTGATGCAAACCCGGGCACAGCCAACACGCCCTTCGCAACCCTTCACCGCGCCCGCGACGCGGTGCGTGCGGCAAAACCCCTCACTGAACCGGTCAACATCATAGTCCACGCCGGCACGTACTACCTCGAGAAAACTCTCGAGCTCGGGCCGGAGGATTCGGGCACAGCCATATATCCAATCACCTATCGGGCAGCCGAGGGTGAGCGTGTTGTCCTCAGCGGAGGACGCGTCGTGCAAGGCCCCTGGAAAGTAGGTGGCGAGCACTGCTGGGTCACGGACTTGGAGAATGTCGCGTTGCCTTGCCCACGGGACCGTGCGGAATCCTATGCGGCCGCCCCGGCATCCTGGCACTTTCGCCAGATGTTCGTCGACGGTCAACGGGCAACCCGGGCGCGCTTTCCCAACGCCGATGCGGAAGATCCATTCCTCTACGCGCGAGGCGGCGCCCATGACCATATTCAGTGCTATCCGGGCGAGGTACGCACGGCGTGGGCGGAGGCGCCGGACGCGCAGGTCAACATCGTGGCAGGTTGGCGGTTCTTCAATCAGTGGAATGACATCGTCGGTGTAGACACGCAGAAAAATGTACTCCAGCTGGGCGAACGGGAACGCCACGCGGCCATCAAGAAAGACAACTGGTTCTGGGTTGAAGGAGTCCGAGACGAGTTGGACCAGCCCGGTGAATGGTATCTCGATGTCCAAGAAGGACGGCTCTATTACTGGCCCCTGGACGAGGGCGATCCGAACGATTCAACGATCATTGCGCCACATCTCAATCGCCTCGTTTATCTGAAGGGCGATGTCAACGCGGGAACGCATGTCGAACACGTCGTCTTTCGCGGCCTGGAATTCAAACATACGACCTACACACTCGGACATATCGAAGCGCGGGTTCACACCGATGCTGCCATAAAGTTGAACAACGCCCGGCATTGCCGAGTAGAGGACTGTCGTTTCGAAAACATCGGGGGCTACGCCCTCTGGCTGCATCTCGACAGCACGGACAACCTCATCGCACGCAACACGGTGACGCAGTCCGGTGGAGGTGGCGTACTTCTGACAGGCGCGCGACTTTCCTACATGGACGACACAAAAGTCTACACCCCCGGCCCCGCTGCGGCGGCCGTCGCGCCCTTACGCAACCGCATCGAACGGAACGAGGCCGGACACTGCGGCCTTATTCGCTACTACGGCGGGGGTGTGCATTTGGATTCACGGCCCGCTGAAACCGCGATGATGCAGGGCAACATCATCACCAACAACTACTTTCATGACCTCTCGCGCAACGGCATCTTCGCATTCCGCAACCAGGGCGGAAATCTCATCGCCTACAACCGCATCGACAATGCCATGCTGACTACGCTGGACGGGGGCGGCATTCATATGGCCACGATGAACAAGCTCGCCTCGCCAACCTATTGCATCGGCAATGTGATCTCCAACATCTGGGGCATGGACCGAACACGCAGCGGCCAGGGAACCCGGCACATTGCCCGGGGCATCTTCCTCGACTGGTTCACAAGCTCCATCGTCATGCGCGACAATCTTACGTATAACACATGGCAAGGCGGCTATTGTCTGCTCGGTGGTAACGACAATCAATTCGTGAATAACGTCATCATCAAGGATCCGGAAGGGCTGAGCCTGTCTCCCAAGTGGGCCGGTTCGCGCGGAACAGGCAATCAGACGGAACACAACATCGTCGACAGCAGCGGCGACAAGAGGCTGTGCGTCGATGTCGAGGCGGGGGACTTTCGATTACGGCCCGACGCCGCCTACCCCGAAGGTTTCTCAGTCTTCGACACGACTCAGGCGGGGCTTACTGGGACGGTTTCAGCCGGTATTGCCGCGGACCAGTTGATCTCGACCGGCGAAGTGCTGCACTACACGGACTCGGACGTGGTCGAACGAAACGGCGCATGGGCGGACAAAGAAGCTACAGGTCTGTCCGGTCTGTTCACCTTTCGTTTCCTCCAGGCAAACCCTGATACCGGTGCCACGGTAACCTTCCGGCTGCCCATCGCGGAAGGTGGGCAGTACGATATCTACGCCAACTTCCCTGAGGGCAAGAATCTGTCCAAGGACACACCCGTCGAAGTTCATCACGCGGACGGCGTCAGCCACCTCACGATTAATCAGAGCCAGAGTGGAAACTGGCCCAAACTCGGACACTGGCGATTCGAGAAAGGCGGCGAATCGCGAATTGTCGTTTCTACCGAGGGCGCCGGCGGGCCTGTCGTGGTGGATTCAGTGGGTTTTGTTAAGCGCGGTTCCTGACATAGCAACCCGCCTGTACAGGGATGCGACAGTTACCGACATTCCTGAGCTGCCAAGCACGCTTCATTCGCCTGAAAACCAATCCGGCGGGATATAGAGCGACCAGACCTGGTTATTCAGCGGCGGGATCATGCCGCCGGCGGCCCAGAGCTTGTCTTCAAATACGAAGACCGAGTGTTCGTGGCGTTCGCGCCACGTCACCTTGGATGTCAATTGCGTCCATGTGGCCCCGTCTTTTGAATACCAGACGTCGTCCCAATTCTTTGACGGATTGTTGGACCAGCCGCCCAAAACCCACATCCGGTCGCGATAGACGGCCGACGAGAACCACAGCCGGGGATGCCAAGGCGCCGATTCGGTGACGCATTCCCAGGATTCGCCGTCTTCGGTGACCCATACATCGTTCAGAGCGACATAATCGGGCGTGTAATTGCCGCCGCCAAACACGTACAGCTTTCCATCAAGCACAGCAGCTTGATGATAGGCACGTGGCGCCCAGCCCGCGTTGGATGTCACCTCTTCCCAATGCGCACCGTCGTCAGAGCACCAGACGTCATTTTTTACGCTCGACGCATCGCCGAAATAGTAATTCTCGGTACCCCCCAACAGCCACATCTTCCCTTGGAATTCGACCAGCGCGGCCGCCAGGCGTGGCGACCACGCCGCATTCGCCGTTGCCTGCTGCCAGTTGGCGCCATCCGTTGACCACCAGACTTGATTCGACGCGGAATGGCCGGGCAAGCGTCCGTTGTACCACCCCCCCATCAGCCACATCTTCCCATCGAAAGCGATAGTCATTGGTAAGTCGCTATGAATCCACGGAGCGGTCTCGAGCACCCGCGTCCAGGTTTTGCCGTCACGAGAACACCACACATCGCGCGGAGGAGCCTCGTAAGATTGAAACCAGCCCCCCAATATCCATAGCCGTCCATCGTAAACCACTTCCCCGGACGAATCCCTCGGCGCCCATTCGGCCGATTCCGTCACCTGAACCCAATCAGGCACGGGCTTCTCCGCGAAGGCGCTCGCGCCGAAAGTGAATGCAAAAACGCTTACCAAGAGAATCCTCATGCGTTTCCCCCTATCGTCCGCGCCCTTTCGGTCTGTATTCTGGGACCTACAAGCTGTCGTGTCGGGGCGATTGTAGCCCTCGCTTCACAAAGCGTCAATTCTCCGGACCGTCTTCAATGTGTCTGCATCATCGGGAGAAAGGATGCACACCCATGCTGGTCCTACAAGCGCTGGCCCCGTAAGCATTTCTGAAACAGGAGCAGGCCGCAGAGCGCGATGAACAGGAGGAGGTCGCTGGTCACACTCTCATTGTTCATGCCTGCCGAGGAGACACTCACCACGCGTCGGCGCAGTTGCACGGCCCCGCCGTGGTTTATCTTGAACTCGATAAAGGTCCCGTCAGCGTCCTGTATGACACGCACGGAGTCCGGTTCGAGCCAGCCCTCCACATGTTTCCCGTCCACCCAGCGGCTCTCTCCGTCTTCGGTGTACAGATAGGCCGGTTCGAGAGCCGTCGCGTGCACATCATCGGGCACCGGAAGCTGGACGGTCAACGGCTCGAAATACACCGTGCCGGGATCAATCTCGTACGCGATTCCTACGAATTCCGGGTTGACGGTGGTTGAACTGGATTCAACCACAGCGGCGGAGCCTTCATAAACATCTCCGCTGGCCACAAACTCGTACGTGAACGGACCAACTTCCTGACCGGACACCGTGTACGCGCCCGCCGTAAACGAGATCGCTTCGCCATCGGTCCATGGCTCTTCCGGCTGATATATAGCCCAGCCGTCGCCATCATCCAGCGGGAGCCATGTGACTGCTTCCGACGCGGCCTCACTCCAGCTCACCACACCCCAGACCGTTCCCGGGTCGATGGCTTCGTCACTCCGCAACCGGATGGCCAGCGGAGCGACCGGAGCACACAGCCGTAAGCCGTCTTTGTCCACTGCAACCGGCATGACCGGCTCATACACCGACACTTCGGCAAACGGTTGCAGCGTCTTATTGTTGAATAGGGGGCAGCCGCCCTGGTCGCCAGTCTGAGCCGTGCACGTGTACGTGTACGTGCCCGATACCTCTGCCGTCAGACCCGCTTCCACAGTCACATCCTTAGCTCCCGGTTCATCCCAGCCGGAGATCGCTTTGAACGATACCGTATACGACCCTGCGCTCAGGCCGGTTACGCTCGCGCCGCTGGCCTGCCACGCGCCGTCGTCCACGCGCCACTGGGCTCCGGCGTCTACTGCGTCCTGCGGACGTATCGTCACCTGTAGAGAACTGGTCTTGCGGGTATATTCGACAAGAACTTCCTTGGTTTCATCAGCTTCGATCGTGATATCGAGGGCATCGGGCTCCGTCCAGCCCGAGATGGTCCTGAAAGACACCCTATACGAACCAACGCTAAGGCCAAGTATCGTGACCCCGCTCTCTTCCCATTCTCTATGGTCAACGCGCCACTGCGCACCCGCATTAACAGCCTCCCCTGGCTCGATAATCACCTCAAGCGAGCCCGTCGAAGCAACCTCTTCCTTGTATCCTCCGGTAAGAATGGTTGTGTCACCAGCTACAATATCTATCTTTTTCGCTGTCGGCGCAATCCATCCATCGACTTCCTTAAACTCGACCGTATAGGTGCCAGGGTCGATCCCGCTTTCGGTTGCCCCGCTCGGCAGCCAACCCGAATCGCCATCGAGTTTGACCACGGCCGATCGCCCTTTCCCCGCATCGAGTGACAACTCGCCATCTGTTGCTACCAGGTTCTCTACGAACAGCGCTGTCGAAGCGTCAACACCAAGACCACACCGGAAGTACATCGTCGCAAGAGGGAAAGCTTGATCGGCATTCCGGTCTTTCCACAGGTTGCCCGCCGTGAGAACGTGGCTCTTATTTTCGGGGGCCGCGAACGTCATTCTAATCCGGCCGCTGTTCGGACCATCCGGTTCGCTTGCGGTTACCTCATACCCATACGAGGTGTTGGAAGCCTCAGACACCGCTACGGTCGTAAACGAAAGCCTCTCCGGATCATACACCACCTCAAAACTGAATTCTGCCGGCGCGCCGCCGCCCTTTCTCTCGCTTACGGCGTCTTCTGATATCGCGTTGTCCCCACCGAACAGCAGCAAGGGTACCTCGAGCACGCCGCCGCTGAAAACGGCATCGTCAATCCCGAGCACATCGCCCGAAGTGATTTCGGCCTCGCTCTTCGTTACGGCCGATTCCACCCGCCGCCACATCGCGCCTGCGTCGATCGCCCCCTGGGGCTCGATGAACACGCAAAGCTCGCCGGTATGGGCTATTTCACTATAGGCCGCCTCGATTTCCCTGGTGGTATCAAGTGTAATCGTGACCGTTCGGTTCCCGGGCGTGTTCCAACCAGGTATCTCCTTGA
>JAWODE010000372.1:0-3533 GCA_046483455.1 Candidatus Hydrogenedentota bacterium
AATGAGAGCATTAAGCGGCGCGGACCGAAAATACCTTCGCGGGCTGGGGCAAAAGCTCGAACCTATCGTAATGGTGGGTAAGAACGGAATCACGGACACGTTGATCGATTCGACGAACAAAGCGTTGACGGCCCACGAACTCGTCAAGGTGCGTTTTGTAGATCGCAAGGACGAAAAACGGGCCCTTATCGACGAACTTGCCGCCGCGACGAAAAGCGAAGTGGTCGGCATGATCGGCCATACGGCCCTTCTCTACCGCCAACACGAAGAGGAAGAAAAGCGCAAGATCTTTTTTCCTGACGAGCGGAGATAACCGTGTACTTCCGACTTCGCGCGTTTATCCCTGCGCTTTTGCGGCTAAGATATCGTTGATGATGACTCCCGCCGCCGTGAGGCCGACGAGCCCCGGGAGGTAGGAGATGGTCCCGCGGACGGCATTGTTGTCTCCTTGCGGGGCCGTGTGGGGGAGGGGTTGGGTTTCCGAATAGACGCAGCGAATGCCCTGCGTGATGCCATCTTTACGGAGTCTCTGGCGGATGCGGCGCGCCAGGGGGCAGTTGATTGTCAGGCTGATGTCGGCTACGCGAATGCCCGATACGTCGACCTTGCTGGCGGCTCCCATGCACGAGACAAAGCATGCTTTATTCTGGTGGAGCAGTCTCAGGACCGCGAGTTTGGCGCGAAGATGGTCAATGGCGTCGATGTAATACGCGTGCTCGTTGCGCAGGAATTCGTGGACATTCCCGGGCGTCACGAATGTCTGATTCGTCTCGACTTGGGCAGCGGGGTTGATATCGAGGATGCGTTCGCGGGCGACTTCGACTTTGGGACGTCCAATGGTGCTGTTTAACGCGAACAGTTGCCGGTTTACGTTAGTGATTTCGGCGCAATCCGAGTCGAACAGTACCAGATGACCGACCCCGGCGCGCGCGATCGCTTCGGCCGCATACGAACCGACGCCGCCAAGACCGAATACCACAACGGTGGCGCGGGAAAGCCGTTCGAGGCCCTCGTCGCCCACCAGAAGCCGGGTTCGCTCAAACCGCTCGTCCATTTAGTCTCCCAAATCAAACAATTGCAAAGCGTTTTGTGTGGTGGTTGCCGCGATTTCGGCTTCATCGCGGCCCAGGAGGTCCGCGGCTCCCCGAAGGTTTAGAAGAATGTTCTTGGGCTCGTTTGGAGTTCCCGGGTCCGTTCCGACGGGCGGCATGTCGGGGCTGTCGGTTTCGAGCAGGAAGTGGTCAGGGTAAATGAACTCCAGCAGCGCTTCGCGCTTTTTGGATTTTTTGTAGGTCAAGCTGCGTCCGAGCGAGAATTTCAGGCCGAATTCGGCGAATTGGCGCGCGAGTTGAACATTTCCCGAGAAAGCGTGGATTATGCCGCCGCACGGGGGTGTCCCGGCACGTTTCAACGAGGCCTTCAGTTCATTGAACGCGCCCCGGCAATGGATGGCCACAGGGAGCGCCAGGTCTATCGCGATGTGAAGCTGTGCCTCGAAAAACTCGGTCTGGAGGTCCATACCCGGCGTCTCGATTTTTTTGTCGAGGCCGATCTCGCCAATGGCCTTGGCGCCGCGTTCGCGGGCCTCGCGAAGGTGTTCGATATGCTGGCGGTAGTGGGGTTTCACGAACCAGGGATGAATGCCCAGCGCAAAGGCAACCTCGGGATGACGCCGCGCGATATCCGCTGAAACATGCCATTGCTCCGGTGTAACGGCGCACGTCAGCAGACGGACAACCCCTGCATTCCGCGCATCTCGCAGGACGCCGTCAAGCCGCGAATGCAATCGTTCATCTTCGAGGTGGCAGTGCGCATCAACCAGGCGCATAACATTGTCCCGAATATTCAAGTCGTTCTATTGTTTTTTCCACGGATGACGAAGATCAACACCAATTTGCGCTCATCTAGGTCATCTGCTGATCAAGAATCTTGCCTTTACAACAGTTGATCGGCGTTTTCGGCGACTTTGCGGAACGCCGCGGCCTGTTCTCCAATGATTCCCTTGTCGTAGCGTTTGAACCACGGGATTGAATAACAGATATTGCGGCTGTTCAAGGCCACGGGCAGCGATTCGGGGGGCTGGCGTACATCGCGGTCCGAGTTGGCGATGCGCGTGGGTTTTCCATGGCCGTAAATGTCGCATTCGTTCAATAGCGGATGAATGTGCATGGCTTTGTTCGGTCCGGGGGAGGTGCCGACGCCCTCCGCGCGGACGGCCTCGCAGAACTTCTCGATGTCAAGACCGCCCACCTCTTCGGCGCGATAGAGTCCTTTGGCGGCATACCATCCGCCCATGGTCGAGCCGCTGTCCTTGGGGGGACGGTGGGCTTTGATGCCTGGCACGCCTTCGAGACAATCCCAGAAGTAGTTCATGGCTTTTTGAATCTCGACGACGCGTTCGTCGTAATGGCGCAGCTGGGAGCGGCCCAGAGCACTGGCGAGCTGGTTGGCCCGGAACTTCACGCCGCCCATGGGATAGCCCGCGTAGGGGGTGAGGCGCGAGTCGGTCAGATCGCGATGGCGCTCATAATGGCCGTAGGCGATGGCCCGCTCGTAGATGTATGGATCACGCGTGATGAGCATGCCCAATTCGCTTGCGACGAGCGATTTGCCCGACATGCACGACATGGCGGCGACGTGACCGAAGGTGCTGGCTTTACGTCCTTTGTAAAGGGTGCCGTGGGCGTGCGAGACGTCCTCGATCACCTTGAGGTTGTGTTTTTCGGCGATCGGCATGATGGCGTCCATGTCGCATGGGTACCCCGCGTAATGAACCACCATGATGGCCTTGGTGCGGGGCGAAATCCACCGCTCGATATCATTGGGATCGATGCACAGAGTGTCCGGATGGATATCGACGAAGACCGGCGTGGCGCCCAATGCGAAGGTTTGCAGTGCCGAAGCCCAGTACGTCATGCTCGGGCAGAGCATCTCGTCGCCCACCCCGATTTCACATCCGAACATCGCGGCTTGAAGCGCCGCGGTGCCGTTGCAATGCGCGAGGCAGTAGGGCATATCGAACCAATCGCCGAATTCTTTCTCGAACTGCTTGGAGATGTCCGTGCCGGACATGCTGCCCGCGCGCAATACTTCGAGAACCGCGTTTTCATCTTCCTCGGTGATGAGAGGCCATTTCATCAAGGGTTGCGGATCGGTGGCGGCGGCTTTGGGACCTCCCAATAGGGCGAGTTTCTCCGGCATGATTTGTTCCCCCTGTAACAGACACGGTCTCGGGTTGCGCAGGTGAAGTGCATATCCTCGCGAACGTTCGAGATGGTAGCATACCCCCTCGGGCAAACCAAGGGAAACGGCCTTTCGGGCGAGCGCAATTACACCCAAATTCCCGGCCAACACAGCTTACTTGCCCCCGGCTTGCACGGAACGAACGGGCACGGTACCGTAGGAAAGGACAGGGCGGTCCTGCATTGTGCCGAATGACCTTAATCTCGACAAGACATAAGGAGCGAGTGGTGCGAAACGATGGTACGACCAAGATTGGACGCAGAGCTTTTTTGCAAAACCTGAGCGCGTGG
>JAWODE010000420.1:0-3518 GCA_046483455.1 Candidatus Hydrogenedentota bacterium
GCACGGATATCGCGGCGGATGACATCGCCTTCGCGAAGCCGGATGCGCTGCCCGCCGAAGGGTATGTGTTCGTTATCGGCACGCGCGCCAGCAACCCGGCTCTTGCGCAATTGGATGCCGAGAACAAACACGTTGCTCCGCAAGAGGCCGAGGCGTTCAAGGTCACGGCATGGGAGGGCGATGGCCGGACCGTCTGCCTGCTCGAAGGAAGCGACCGTGTGGGCGCGCTGTACAGCGTCTTTTCGTATCTCGAACGTCTCGGTATCCGTTTCTACGGGCTGGGTGAGCAGGGCACGGTCTACCCCGAGGGACCCCAAAAGCTCCTCACCAGTCTCGATTACAGCGAGAAACCCGCTTTCTTCACACGCGGCTTTTGGACCTGGGAAGACCGGGGCAACGACGACTTCTTCCTCTGGATGGCCCACAATAAGCTGAATTTCTGGACAGCCTACGAAAAAGAAGTGCATTTTTTGAAGAAGTTGGGCATGAAATTGACCGTTGGCGGCCACGACCTGCAATACCTTTTTCTTGGTCCCGAGGAGGAGTATCCCTATAACCATCCCCTTTTCGAGCAGGACAACGCCAAGCCCGAGGACCCCTATCCCGCGCCTCCGGAGGATGTATATGAGGGCGATGCCGACGGGGACGGCAAACTCACTTATTTCGAGGCGCATCCCGAGTGGTTTGGCCTGTACGAGGGCGAACGCCAGGGTAAGATCGGCCCCGAGTTCGGTAAAGTGAATATCTGCACGACCAACCCGCACGCCACGGCCGAGTTGGCGAAGAATTTCATCGCCGCGTTGGCGGGGCGGCCCAACATCGAGCCGGACCCCGATGCCCGGAAAGGCGTCGAGGAATATGCCTACACCGACATCGTGAACTTTTGGATGCTCGACAACGGAAAATGGTGCGAATGCGAAACCTGCACCGCCGCGGGGACGCCCACCGACCGGCTCATGCTTTTCATCAACGACATCGGCCAAGCGTTGAACCAAGCGGTCGAGGAAGAAACCCTGCACCGGCATGTCGAGATCGCCACGCTCGCCTACCATGAGACCCTCGAACCGCCGACGAAACCCGTCCCCGAGAATTTCGATTACCGCCACTGCTACGTCACGTATTTCCCGATCGCGCGGACGTACTCGCACGCGCTGGGCGACCCGGCTTCGACGGAAATCAATGAGAGCCATCGGAAAGCCATCGAGGGGTGGCTGCTCGGTTCCGACCGCCCCTACGAAGGCGATATTTGCATTGGCGAGTATTACAATGTGAGCAGTCTGAAGACCCTGCCCACCATCTACATGACCATGATGGCCATCGACATCCCCTGGTACTACGATCTCGGCGCGCGCCATTTTCATTACATGCACGGGCCCACGCGGCTCTGGGGCACCTGGACCGTCAACCAGTACCTCATGGGGCGGTTGTTATGGACACCGCATTGCGACAGCGACGAGATTCTCGACGAGTACTTCGCGCGGTACTATCCGACGGCTACGGAAGAGGCCAAAGCCTTCTACACGCATCTCGAAAAGGCCATGAGCAACATCAAGGCCTACAAACATTACACACCGGGTTATTCCTTACGGAATGCGCTGAACAGGCGTTCCGAAAACCTCTTCCCGCTCGACACCCTCCAGTACAAGGAACATCACCCACGCCTCAACGACGGGATTGACGTGGTGCAAATGCTCGACGAATTCCATGCGGCGCGGCAGGCCATCGATGCGGCCCTCCTTACGGTATCGGACGAGACCGAGCGGGCGCGGTTGCTCGAGGACGAAGCACGCTTCGCCTATGGCGAGGCGACGATCCGTTTCTACTACCACATGGTCCGGATCACCATGTTTCATCACCGGGGCGACGAGGTTCGAGCCCGCCACGAGTTCGAGAAGGTCGAGCGCTATGCCGACCGGCTGCGCGGCATCGTCGAGCTGGTCAACGTGGCCTCCAGCCATGCCAACGCCCCGGATGGGCTCGAAGCGACCCAGATAACGGGGGCTTACGAATTCATGAAGAAAACGTATGGTCCCGGCACAGCCGGCGAAACGAAATAGGAGAACACGCCCAATGCCCGCGATTGACGACCTCGAGGAACTGCGGCGCAAACTCGGCGAGATCAGCGATATCCATAACGCCATCGCCTTGCTCCAATGGGACCAGGAAACCTACATGCCGCCCAAGGGCGCGGAGGCCCGCAGCTTTCAACTGGCAACCCTCAGCGCGCTCAAACACCGGTTGCTTACAACGGAAAGCATGGGCAACCTGTTGCACGACCTGCGCTCGAAATCCGATCCCCTCGACCTGGCCGACGCCGAACTGGTCGAGATTGCGTGGTACGATTACGACCGCGCGACGAAACTCCCCGAGGACTTCGTGCACACCTTTGCGGCGGAGCAGAGTAAAGCGCTCGAGGTCTGGACCAAGGCCCGGCAAACATCCGATTTCAGTTTATTTCGGCCGAATCTCGAAGTCCTCGTGCAACTGGCGCGTCAAAAGGCCGAGTATTTCGGTTATGAGGAATCGCCTTACGACGCCCTGATCGAGGAATTCGAGCGCGGCATGACAAGCGCCGAGCTGAAACGCATTTTCAATGGTCTGGCGCCCAAACAGAGCGGTCTCGTCGAGCGGATCGTCCAGGCGGGCCGGCCTGATTTGCCCTGGCTGACCGGGACATGGGAGGAATCCGCCCAGTGGGATTTCTCGCTCGAGGTCCTGCGCGACATGGGCTACGATTTCGAGGCCGGCCGGCAAGACAAGTCGGTGCATCCTTTCTCGACGTATTTCGACACGCGCGACGTGCGTATCACGACGCGGCTCAGCGAAAAGGCCCTCTTTTCGTCGCTCATGAGCTCGATCCATGAAGGCGGGCACGCGCTGTACATGCAGGGTCATGCCGACCGCGATCGGCGGACGCTCCTTTGCGATGCGCCGTCGCTCGGAATGCACGAATCGCAATCGCGCATGTGGGAAAACATGATTGGGCGCAGCCTGCCGTTCTGGCGCCACTATCTCCCGGTCCTGCGTGGCTACTTCCCCGGCCGGCTTGACCAGGTCGCGCCGGAAGACATCTACGCGGCCGTTAACATTGTCGAACCGTCGCTGATCCGCGTCGAAGCCGATGAGTGTACCTACAATCTCCATATCATCATCCGCTTCGAGCTCGAGGCGGCCCTCATCGAGGGCGAACTTGCCGTGGACGACATCCCTGAGGCCTGGAACGCGAAAGTAAAGGACTACCTCGGCCTCGATGTTCCCGACGACGCCCACGGGTGTCTGCAGGACATCCACTGGTCGCACGGGGCGTTTGGTTATTTTCCGACCTATGCGCTTGGGAACCTTTACGCCGCACAATTCTTCGATACCATGATCGAGCAGATTCCCGATTTGTGGGAGAAGGTAACGGCGGCCGATTTCGCGCCCATACTGGGATGGCTCCGCGAGCATATCCATGTTCACGGACGCCGCAAACCGGCTCCGGAGCTCGTGCGGGATGTTACCGGCAGGGATTTGTCGCC
>JAWODE010000338.1:0-4395 GCA_046483455.1 Candidatus Hydrogenedentota bacterium
GGCCATTTCCGGTGCGGTGCTCATGCCTACTGCGCATGCCCCCCGTTGTTGTAGCGCGGCTATTTCCGCCCGCGTCTCATAACTTGGACCGTGAACCCATGCGTATGCGCCCGTTGCATCGCATTCCGGGACAACCCACGTGGGGACAATTACCGATGGTCTATCCGGCCATCCCCGATACGGCCACGTCACGATGCGTTCCGCGGCCATAAGAAACCCGGGCTTTAGGTCGATTTTCAGGCCCCCCGCGGCATTCGTAAACAGAATGGCATCGACGCCAAGCGAGGCAAGTTCTCTTACAGGCGCCGTTACTTCCTCAAAGCGCAATCCTTCGTAAAAATGACGGCGTCCTTGCTGCACAATCATGGGAACATCGCCGCACATACCTTGGATGAACGCCCCCGCGTGGCCTGCCACGGAGGCGAAGGAAAGACCGCAAAACGCCTCAAAGGGTTTCTCCCAGCAGACGGTGTCGAGAATGGGCTTCAGGTCCAAACCAGATCCTGCCACTACGGCTATGGGGGAACCCGGGGTCATACCTTCCACGCCGTTGGCAGCAGATAACGTTCGTAAAGCTCCATGGCATAGGGGTCCGTCATGCCCGCAATAAAATCGACGATTTTGCGTTCGAGGGTGTCTTCGTCATTCTTCCGGGGAAGCACTTGTTCGGGAGGGTTAGCCAGAAGATAGGCGTAGAGTTCCCGCAATACTTTCTTGGCCTTCTCTACCTCGCGATGAATTGTCTCGCATGGATATACCTGCGAGTAGAGGTAATTGCGTAATGAACACATACTCTCCCGCACATCCCGGGCGATGCCGATTCTCCCGTCTCCCGATTCCTCGATGATGCCCTGCACCATGCCGTCGATGCGTTCCGAAGAGCTCTCTCCAAGATGTTTCACCGCTGCCGCCGGAAGGTCCGAGGCGCGAATGATGCAACCCCGCAAGGCATCATCGATGTCGTGGTTGATATAGGCTACGGCGTCACAAATGGCCACAATATCGCCCTCGAGCGTGGCCGCACTGGGCTCTTTCTTTCCCAGGATGATGCCTTTCCCCTTCGAATGATTCACGATTCCGTCGCGCACTTCAAACGTCAAGTTGAGTCCAGGACCCCGGCGCGTGCTCTCCAGTTTCTCGACAATGCGAAGACTTTGCGTAGTGTGATTGAACCCCTCGGAATAAAGTTCGTCAAGGACGAATTCGCCCGCGTGTCCGAAGGGGGCATGTCCGAGGTCGTGGCCCAGGGCGATCGCCTCCGTCAGGTCCTCGTTGAGAAACAACGCCCGCGCCACCGTTCGGGCAATTTGTGCGACTTCGAGCGTGTGGGTAAGACGGGTGCGGTAATGGTCCCGTTCCGGAGCAAGAAATACCTGTGTCTTCCGTTTCAGGCGCCGGAAGGCTTTCGAGTGGATAATACGATCCCGATCGCGCTGAAAGGCCGTACGAAACGGGTGTTCCGATTCCTTGTGCACGCGGCCGCGACTGTTTGCCGCCAACATAGCGTATGGGCTGAGGGTTTCGCGCTCGCGCTGTTCGATCTGCTCACGAACAGTCATCGCGGGAAACTCACTTGCCTTTCGAAAGGCGCCGCGCCAATTCGATGGGCAGGCCGGCATCGATAATTCTGCGCGAACATGCGTCGATATCGTATTCGACGCGGCAAAACTCGAAGGTGCGCTCGTCGGTATCGAAGAACCCGAACGCAGCGCGGGGATCGCGGTCGCGGGGCTGTCCAACGGCTCCCGGATTGATGAAATACCGGTTCATCGGGGTAAGCTGGCATATCCCATTGGGCGTGGCGTTGGTGCTGTTGCCCTTTTCGCTGAAAAAAGACGCCCGGTGGCTGTGCCCGAAAAAGCAGATGTTAATCTCGCGGCCGTTCAAATATTCCAGTTGCCGCACGGCGTCCAGCCAGTCGATGATGTAGTCATCGCGATTGCTGGGCGAGCCATGGACGCCAAGACAATCGGCGTTAAATACAATCTGCTCGTGGCAGCTTGCCAGCCAACGCCGGTTATCGTCGCGGATTTGTTCATACTGCCACTCGATGGCCTTTTTGGCGGCTGCCCGGAAAAACCAGGGGTCTTCGAGACCGCATACCGCCGCGTCGTGATTGCCCATAATCGTGGGAATCTCGCGCTCGCGTACGATGTCCACCACTTCATTGGGATTGGCGTTGTAACCGGTCAAGTCGCCCAAACAAATGATGCGGTCGGGATGACGCTCGTCTATCTGTTGAAAGACGGCCAAAGTCGCTTCCAGGTTTGCGTGAAGATCCGATATTATCGCAACTAACATCTACTCGTCCTTGAGGGGAACACTTTCGTCGTTGGCGCAGCAGCCTTACTCCGATGGTTGCCTGTGTTTTTCTTTCTCGATAATCCGACGCAACTGCGCCACTTTCTTACGTGCGTGCGGGTTCGAGGGGTCGACCTCGAGTATTTTTTCCATGCCGTCCAGTGCCTTTTCATAATCGCGGCGCTTAATAAACTGGACTGCGATATTGTATTCAGTGGCCAGGATTTTTTTGCGAAGCCGCGCCGAACGTGGTTGGGCTTTGGTTGCGGCCTTATACTGCTGAAGCGCAGCCGGATAATTGCGCGTTTCAAAATAGAAATCACCCATAGACTCTTCATGAGTCACATCGCCGGGCACATTTTCTTTCTTGCGTTCCTCGATCTCTTGCAGCCTTTTTTGTTCGTATTCTTCCGGCGTGTATACGTCAACCAAGGCTGAGCGCTCGACGAGAATGGAGATATTGTTGCTCGACGAATCGGTGGGGATCAGGAAGAAACGCTCCGTATCGGCATCATAAGGCCGCAGCGTAAAACCGCGTATGACTTCCCCGTCTTGAAACTCGCAAATACGCTCGCCGCCCTCCGGATGGTATTCCGGATATTTCTGGCGAGAGTCGAACTGGCCGTCAAAACTCTTCACCTGAAATACGGCCTTGAGTTCATTAAACCGCACTTGCACCGTCTCGCCTGTCGTTGCGCCTTCCCGCGTCATGGTATCCAAATGAAATCCTGCGTCTTGCGGATTCAGTGCGAAGCAGACACCATATTGTATTCGGCCATCTTTGTAATGTACAACGAGACGTTGCCGCGGATGCTTTCTTCGCGCCTCAGCCCGCTTCTGTTCCACATATTTTCGCCGCATCTCCTTCTGTTCAGTCCATCGCTGGCGTAGCATGGTCCCGATATGCGCCTTGCGGATGGACGTAACATACAATCCTTGCCGTCCGATCTGGTTGAGTGCATCGTTTTCTGTCTCAGCCTCGATAACCCCCGAGGTCTCATTGCCTTCCGCATCAATTGCCTTGTAGTCGAACTTCGCCACTATCTTGTCTCCTCAGGCTTGGCCTTGCGGGTCGCCATAGTGTCCCATTCGAATTGAGATTTCCCGGATAACGTCGATCCACCCCCTAATCCAAGGTAGAACCTTATCATGAAATCTCGGGCCTGTCAAAACATTGGAATGCTTAACTTATTGGTAGTGCTAAGCTTCGGCAAGTTGACCTTTGTCGATGCGTCCAAGGGGGTTCTGCCAACCTGAGATGCGCTGTTCATTCTTTAGTATTTTATGCTATCTGGCAGGGGAAAACAAGCGCACCGGCGGTAACGCGGTTTTCCAACCTCGCGAGACGCCCTCTTTTTGTTGAGGATGTTGGTGCCTTTTGGTGCGCTTCCGGCGTACGGTGGGGAACCACTGCCGCGTTTCTGGTGTTGAACCTTGTGCAACCGGAACTGTAGCAACTGGCCGTTTTGCCCCTGTGTTCAGGGCGAAGACGCAAAAGTCTTCTCAATGGCGGCAAACCTAGGGCGGATATTTCACAGCCTTGGGCCGGCGAACCTGAGTTGTGAGAAATTCGCGCTAGGGCAAGGAGTAAGAAAATGCAAAAGAAGATATGGGTTACGATCCTGATTTCCGGCCTTTTCTCGATAGCCTGCGGGTTCTTTGCTTTTGCCGCGCCAAACGCCCAGCGATTGGCCCGGCTCGGAAGCGCGGATACCGATGGCAACAACAAAGTGAGCGTTGAGGAGTTTGTCAAAGCTTTTCCTGAGCAGGATAAAAGCTCTTTCGACAACTACGACAAGAATGGGGACGGGTTTCTCAGCCGCGAGGACTTCAGGAGAAATCGAGGTGAGGGAGCCGGGCCGGCCAAGGGAGCCAGAGCGCGTTTGCTGCCGCTTCTTAAGAAGGCGGACGCAGATGGCAACGGCGAGGGTCGCGCGGCAGACGAGCGCCTCTTCGTCAGGCTCGAGAGTAAAAAGGGCTACGTAATAGTATCCGAAGGTGCGGAGGACAAGCGTTACCACGCGACGAGCAAGCTCATCCAGATCGAGGACGCTTGCGACCTCGGCGCTGACCGTGCGCACGAGGGCGAGCTGG
>JAWODE010000494.1:0-6210 GCA_046483455.1 Candidatus Hydrogenedentota bacterium
AGGCCCTCTGCGTATCGCAGGAAGTCGAGAATGAATGCGAGCCGGTGAAGTCTCCGTATGGGCGCTTTCACCAGGTTTCCACCCTTTCCTGCCACCACGATTCCTTGTAAAGCGACGCGGAACCGGCCGCGTTGGGGTCGAAATGTACGGTAACCGCTATGTTCTGTGATATCCGCGGGTTCTCCAAGATCGCGGAGGACTTTCCTCCGGATGCGCTGATTGTGTTGCTGAACGAGCATTTCGCAGCCATGACCCAAGCCCTGTTCGAACATGACGGGGCGCTGGATAAATGCTTCGGGGACGAATTTATGGCCGTTTTCTGCAGTACCGAGAGTGTCGAGATGGATGTGGCACGTTGCGTGCGCGCTGCTCTAGCGATGCAAAAGCGGAATAAGGAACTCAACATGGTTCGCAGTAAGAAGCGCTTACCTACTTTCGGCTTGGGTATCGGAATCAACACCGGTGCTGTCATTGCGGGCTATGTGGGGTCTCCTCTTCTTCGCGAATTTACCGTTGTGGGCGACACGGTAAATACAGCGCGCCGCTTATGTTCAATTGCCATGCCGGGCCAAGTCCTGGTGGGAGAGGCCACCTACAAGCACGTGGCTTCCATGGTTCACGCCACGTCCGTGGGACCGGTAGCCTTGCGTGGAAAATCCAGAACGGCTCGTCCATACCAAATTGATGGCGTGCTTTATGAAAAGATGTTGGTATGTCGTTAAGTGTTTGTAAATAAATGAGATGCGGGAATGCGCCGGGTTTTGAAGCGAGGTAAACTTGGCGGCGAGGAATCTGAAATGTTCGGAAATCGTACAGATTCCCAGCAATACGGCATGAGAGGAGGTGTATTTACCGTGGCGACAACAGAAGGCACCGACTCAAAAGGGGCAAAAGGGGTTCTTGGGCCCAACGCGGGGGTTGCCTTTGATGTCGACGGAGATGCAGAACACGCAAAAGAATTGACGCAGACGACATCCCCTTTGGTGGCATGGTATCTCTGCCATTTTCTCGGATGCCGGGTGGTCCGAAGAACGTATAGGCCAAAGCAGAGCTTATTTGGCAGGGTCTCCTATAAAACGCACTGGTGGCTGCGTTATTGACATAAGCCCGTATTGTCCGACCGGCGCTTCTGCTACGGGTAAGCAAAGAGACCCCTGCGAGGCAGGCCTTGTGCGTAGCTAGTCGAGGACAGGCCAGCCCTCTCCCAAGCCGCAGAGATATCTCTGAATCTTCTCTTTCCGGCTAAGTGCTTCCCATTTTTGCCACGTTTTGTCTAAGCCCATTTCCAGACGACGAAAAAAGGGAAGGGTTTTTGGTATATTTCCCGGTACTATTTTGAATAGATGAAATTGCCCGTCCATTTGACGCATTGATATCGAGTATGGGCGGCCTCGAACCGGGAAAGAATGGTGAATTATGACGTATCGCCGGGGGTATGGAATTGTGGTTGGGATGTTGGCCGCTTTAAGCACGGGGATAGCCGCATTACAGGCAGCGGAAACGGATGCGCCGGCTCCGCCGGCCGTTACCGTGGTCGAACCCTCGCATCCGGGCCATTTGCTTGATCCAGACACTGGTTTCCACTTCCAGGTTACGGCCGACAGTACGGTAAAGCCCTCAAACGTCCGAGTGAGGCTCAACGCGAAGGATGTTACCGAGCGGCTCGAGATAAGCGGCGCCCCCCTGAGACGCGAAGTCCATGTGACCGATTTGGAACCTAACAAGACCTACCGGGCGGAAATAACAGTAAGCAACGAGCAGGGAACGACCGTACAGCACGAGCGATTCTACACTTTCCAGGACCGTGTCGACGGGTACCGCGGGATTTGGTTCACTCTCGGTCAAATGAGCGGCGAGTATGGCGACAAATACGCGGGAGGCCTGGCCTTTTGTTTTTCGCACACGCTTATTCCAATGGCCATATACGCGCCCGAGGTCAAGAAGACCTTCTTTGTGTATGGCGGCACAACGGGCGCCGACGAGCGCTATCTCCTGGCCATGGCTTCGTACTACGATCACGAACGCCACCGGCTTCCGCGGCCGACGATGGTGCGGGACCAGCGCGGCGTCGACGATCCCCACGACAACCCGAGCATCGCCATCGATGAATCAGGCCACATCTGGGTGTTTCTCGCGGGGCGGGGGCGGCGTAGGCCCGGCCAGATTTTCCGCGCCACGAAACCGTATTCGGTCGAGGAATTCGAGGAGATTCACGAACGCGAGCAGACGTATTCTCAGCCGTGGTGGATCCCTGGCAAGGGGTTTCTGCATCTGCTGACCAAGTACACCGCCGGCCGCGAGTTGTATTGGGAAACCAGCCCCGACGGTTTCACCTGGAGCGACCAGCGCAAACTGGCGGGGTTTGAGGGACATTACCAAATCAGCCGTCTGCACGGCAGTAAGGTGGGAACGGCGTTCAACTATCATCCCGGAGGTAGCGTTGATCGGCGAACCAACATCTATTACGCCGAGACAAACGACTTTGGCGAAACGTGGACTACCATCGACGGGCAACCCCTCGACACGCCGCTGAATAACAAAAAGAATCCCGCACTGGTTATCGACTACGAGGCGGAGGGCCAGAACGCCTACATCCTCCAGCTTCTGCTTGACGATGAGGGGCGCCCGGTTATCCTTTATCTCAATAGTCCCGGATACGCGCCAGGCCCCGAGAACGACCCGCGAATATGGCGCACGACGCGCTGGACCGGCAGCGAGTGGGTGACGCACCCCATCACCCAATCCGACCACAACTACGACATGGGCAGCCTCTATCTCGATGGAAGCCGGTGGTCGCTCATTGCCCCCGCGCTTCGCGGACCCCAGCCCTATCATACCGGCGGCGAAGTGGGCCGGTGGGTCTCGCCCGACCGCGGCGAACACTGGGAACTCGTGAGAAGAATTACGCAGAACAGTCCTCAGAACCACTCCTACGTGCGGCGGCCGCATAATCCCGTCGATCCGTTTTACGCCATGTGGGCCGACGGCGATTCGAGCCGGTTTTCGCTCTCGCGGCTCTTTTTCACCAATTCGACCGGCGATGAACTCTACATGCTTCCGTACACCATGGACGATGAGTACGCCGAACCCATCCGCCTCGATCCGCCGATTCCGCCGAAGCCATAAAAAATCGTAGCATGGCCGTCTCGGCCATGATGGGTTACGGGCAAGGTCTACGTGGTACGCGGATGGCCGAGGTAAAGCTCGGCCGGGCGTCTCCTTTGTGTCCTCGTGCTTTGGTGGTGCAATTTCAATAAGATTCTTACGCAGAGACTCGGAGACCATAGAGGAAGACCGTGAGTCTTCGGGTTATCTTCGGGCGGATTTCAACATCTGCGTTCATCTGCGCTATCCGCAGATGCCCGTCTTACCAACATCGGTGAATCTCGAGGTACTCTGCGTTGCAGGAACATGGTAGTCCCGGATTACTGGACAGATGCGAAAGCCGAGGGGGCTCTGATACACTCGTGCCGGCGCACGAGGCGGCTGAAAAGAGCTGTTTGAAGGTATAGCATTGGTCATTTTGCCAGGTGCGGAGGGATTGGCTATGACAGAGGACGGTGATCGGACTACCCATACGCCGCATTCCAAGGACAAGCCGCGAACAGAATCGTGCGGGTGCAGTTCCGGTAGTTGCTGTGGCTCCGGCCCGTCGCGAGGCGTCCGGAGACGGGATTTTCTGAAGCTTGCGGGGGGTGGGATGCTGGCGACTTCGCTGGTGCGTCCGGCAACGATCATGGCCGGACCTTTTGGCGCGGCCGATACGCGGCGGAACCACCTAGTGCCCGCGGACAAGAAACTCGACCGGGGATGGGTGGAGAGCCTGTTCGAACGGGGCGAGAAAGAAGTTTTTTCAGGCGCTGCCCTTGACAACATCGGTATGCCGTGCGGGGGCATCGGTGCGGGACAGCTTTATCTCTGCGGGGACGGGACCCTCGGCGACTGGCAAATATTCAACAACGCGCGGTCGTATTGGGTCGGGGACACGCATTCCACGTACACCCACGAGGGTATTGCAAAACCGGTTGAGCAGGGGTTCACCGTCGTTTTCGAAAAGGCCGACGGTTCGCGTGATTTCGCCTCGCTGAGCCGCAACGGCTTTGCACAGGTTCGTTTTAAGGGAGAATATCCCATTGCCACCGTCTCGTATGCTGACCAGGGCACCCCGGTTCGCGTTGAAATGGAGGCCTATTCGCCGTTTATTCCATTGAATGCCCGGCAATCCTGCCTGCCGGCCACGATCTTCAACATCACTGTCGAAAACGCATCATCCGGACCGCTTAAGGTCAGCGTGCTGGGGCGGCTCGAGAACGCCGTGGCAAACGAGTACACATCGCACAGTCGGGTTGTGGGCAGAACGCGCATTGCCCGAGCCGGCAGCCGGGGGATGGTGCTGCACGCGTGCGAAGAACCTCCGAAGAAAGCCGCCGAGCCCGTTGAAGAACCGCGTGAGCCCATCGTATTCGAGACCTTCGAGGGTGAGGATTACGGCGAGTGGGAAGTCTTCGGAGAAGCCTTCGGCGAGAAGCCCGCTTCGGGGACGTTGGAGGGACAGCAGAAGGTCAGTGGATTCGAGGGCGAAGGGCTGGTGAACACCTTCCTCGGCGGCGATGAGCCCACGGGAAGGCTCGTGTCGCCCCGGTTCACCATCAATCGTAAGTTTATCAATTTTCTGATCGGGGGCGGTTCGCACCAGGAACAGACGTGCATGAACCTGATCATCGGGGACAAGATCGTGCATACGGCCACTGGCCGGAACAACGAGCGGCTCTCCTGGCAGGTCTGGGACGTCAGCGACTACCAGGGCAAACAGGCCCGCATCGAGATTATCGACGAGGCAAGCGGCGGCTGGGGGCATATCAACGTGGACCAGATCGAATTTGCCGACAAAGCGCGCGAGCCTGAGAAACCGCCCCTGAAGGAGGCCCGCGATTATGGAACCATGGCGCTGGCATGCGCCGATGCCTTGGCTCCGGAGGTTCTCGAGGACCGGATTTATCCCGCCGGCGCGCCGGAAGCTTATCTCGTCGAGGGCGACCACCGGTACGATCTCGAACAAAAACGCGTTGGAGCGCTGAGTACTACCGAAGTGGATTTGATGCCCGGTGCGAAGCATACCTTCACGTATGTCGTAGCCTGGCATTTCCCCAATCAGGAGAACGGACACTACTACGCTCAGCGGTTCGACGACGCGGCCGCGGCGGCGAATTATACGCTCGACAACCATGAGCGGCTTAGCGCGGGCACGCGTCTCTGGCGTGACACCTACTACGACAGCACGTTGCCCTATTGGCTGTTGGACAGGCTTCACTCGACGCTGTCGTATCTTGCAACGGGCACCTGCCAATGGTGGAAGAATGGCCGGTTTTATGCGTACGAGGGTGTGACGTGCTGCCCGGGAACGTGCACCCACGTGTGGAACTATGCCCATGGCCATGCGCGGCTGTTTCCGGAGCTTGCGCGGAGCATCCGTGAAATGCAGGACTTCAATCCCCGCGAGAGTGGCGGAGGGTTTCATCCGGATACGGGTCTCGTGGGGTTCCGCAGCAACGATGCGTACGCCGCGGATGGCCAGTGTGGAACGATCCTGAAGGCCTACCGCGAGCATCTGATGTCGGCCGACGATGCCTTCCTGAAACGCAATTGGCCTACCATCAAGAAAGCCCTCGAGTATTCGATTGGCCGCGATGGCAACGCCGATGGATTGATCGAGGACGAGCAGCACAACACCTACGACATCAGTTATCACGGCGCCAACACGTTTGTGGGTTCGCTGTATCTCGGGGCATTGCGCGCCGGTGAGGAAATGGCCCGGGAAGTGGGCGATATCGAATTTGCCGAACGGGTCCAAAGGATTTTCGAGAGCGGACGCGACCTGACCATCGAGCGGCTCTGGAACGGTGAATATTTCGTGCAGGACGTGGACCTCGAGAACTATCCGCGCCATCAATACAAAGACGGCTGCCTTTCCGATCATCTTTTTGGGCAAGGTTGGGCGCATCAATTGGGTCTTGGCTACCTTTACCCGACGGATAAGGTGCACTCCGCGTTGCAGGCCGTGTGGAAATACAACTGGGCGCCGGATATTACTGCCTATAACGAGGAGCATGCGCCGTTCCGGTGGTTCATCAGTCCCGGCCAGGCGGGTCTTTTCACCTGTACGTGGCCCCATAGCGAGTATCTTCCCGAAGGCACCGTCTACAAAAACGA
>JAWODE010000343.1:0-4373 GCA_046483455.1 Candidatus Hydrogenedentota bacterium
GGGCTGGTGGTGATGGACGAAGACACCTGCATGGTCGACGTGGCCAAGTTTTTCATGGAGTTCATCCAGCGCGAGAGTTGCGGGAAATGCATCCCCTGCCGCGAAGGAACGCTACGCATGCTGCAAATCCTCGAGCGCATTACCCGCGGGCGCAAACGCGAATCGAAGCTCGATGCGCTCGAACGGTTTAAAGGGGTAATGATGCTCAACCGAACCGCGGAAGTTATCCGCGACACCAGCCTGTGCGGATTGGGCCAGACGGCGCCTAATCCCGTGCTGAGCACACTGCGCTGGTTCCGTGACGAGTACGAGGCGCATATTTACGAGCGGCGCTGTCCGGCCGGGGTGTGCCCGGAATTGCGCGCATTTGAGATTGACCCCGATCTGTGCGACGGCTGTGATTTGTGCGCGCAGCGCTGCCCGGTCGAGGGAGCTATCGTGGGCATTCCGAAGAAAATCCATTACATCATCGAGGACAAATGTATCGGTTGCGGCACCTGCATGGACGTCTGCCCCAGCAATGCCGTTCGTTTGAAAGTGCCCGGTGCCGAGGAAATCGACCGCGAGCGCCGCGAAAGCGAAGAGGCCATGAGCCTGTTTTCCTCGGAGACCTTCGAGGACTGGCACGAGGGCCCGGCGCTTTACCGCATGGAAAAGGAATAACGCAATAACGCGATGAAATGAGGAATAAACATGGTCACCATCGAGGTAAATAACCGGAAAATCGAGGCGAAAAAGGGCGAAATGCTGCTGGCCGCATTGAAGCGCAACGGCATTACGGTTCCGACCCTCTGCCATATGGAAAACCTGTTTCCCACCGGTGCGTGCCGGATGTGCGTGGTCGAGGTCGAGGGAGAGCGCACGCTGGTGCCGAGCTGTGCTTATCCCGTGCGGGAAGGCCTCAAGGTCCAGACCCACTCGCCGCGTGCGCTACGGGCCCGGAAGACCATCGTCGAATTGCTTTTGGCAAACCATCCCGACGACTGTCTGTATTGCGTGCGCAGCGGGCACTGCGAGTTGCAGGGGCTTGCCAACGAATTGGGCGTGCGCGAACGGCGCTATGCGGGCGGCAAGAACGAGTATCACGTCGATTCCTCCAATCCCGCGATTGTGCGGGATCCCGCGAAGTGCATCCTGTGCGGCAAGTGCGTGCGGGTCTGTGAGGAGATTCAGGGCGTGGCGGCCATCGATTTTATCGAGCGCGGCAGCAGGGCCATGGTGGGTACGGCGTTCGGCGAAGGCCTGAATATCTCAAGCTGCGTCAACTGCGGCCAGTGTGTCATGGTGTGTCCGACCGGCGCGTTGCGCGAACAAAGCTATATCAAGGAAGTAATGAATGCGATCGCCGACCCCGAGAAACTGGTCATTGTGCAGCACGCGCCCAGCGTCTCGGTCACCTTGGGCGAAGAGTTCGGACTGAAACCGGGGGCGGACGTGGACGGCCTGATGGTGGCGGCGCTGCGCAGGCTCGGTTTCGACCGGGTCTTCGATACCGCCTTTTCGGCGGATTTGACGATCATGGAAGAGGCCTCGGAACTCGTGCATCGCATTACGCACGGCGAGGAACTTCCCATGATGACAAGCTGCTGCCCCGCCTGGACCAAGTTTGTGGAGGAATTCTATCCCGATATGCTCGGGAATGTCTCCACGTGCAAAAGCCCCCAACAAATGCTTGGCGCGATCATCAAATCGTTCTTTGCGGAACGCGAGGGTATCTCACCTGACAAGATATTCAGCGTGGCCATTATGCCCTGTACGGCAAAGAAGTTTGAGGCGGCACGACCCGAAATGGGCCAGGAAGGCGTGCCCGATGTCGACGCCGTGCTTACTACCCGCGAGCTCGCGCGCGTCATCCGAATGCGCGGGCTGGACTTCCACTCGATGACGCCCGACCGTGCCGACACTCCCTTCGGCGAGCGCAGTACCGCCGGCAAAATTTTCGGCGCTACCGGCGGTGTCATGGAAGCGGCCATCCGTACAGCCTATCATCTGCTCACCGGCGGGGAACTCGAGGACCTCAAAGTCGAGAGTGTCCGCGGGCTGGACGGCCGCAAGGAAGCGAAACTGAACATTAACGGAAAGGAAATCGGCGTAGCCGTCGTCAGCGGGTTGCAAAACGCCCGGACATTGTTGGACGAAATCCGCGATGGCCGCGACGACATTCATTTTATCGAGGTCATGACTTGCCCGGGCGGCTGCATTGGGGGCGGCGGCCAGCCACTAAGCGCCGACCAGGAGGCCCTCCGTGCTCGTATGCAGGCCTTGTACACGATTGACCGGGACGAGCCGGTACGCACCGCGCACGGCAACCCATCGATCCAGCGCTTGTACGCGGAATTCCTGGATGAACCGATGGGTGAAAAGAGTCACCACCTGTTGCATACCCACTACGCGAAACGCGATGTTCTTGTATAAGGAGGGTTATGAAAAACGCTGCGCAGATACCGCTTGTTACCACGGTCAAGGAACGGTGCCGCGTTTGCTACACCTGTGTGCGCGAGTGCCCGGCAAAGGCCATCCGCATTGTTGAAGGCCAGGCCGAAGTCGTTTCCGAGCGGTGTATCGGATGCGGGAACTGTGTGCGTGTTTGCAGTCAAGACGCCAAACGCGTACTCGACTCGACCGCCGAAGTGGCAACGCTCCTCGAGGGCGATTCTCCCGTAGCGGCCATCATAGCGCCGAGCTTTCCCGTCGAATTCGGCAAATGCCCCTACGAAAAAGTCGTCGGCATGATGCGCGCCCTGGGTTTTGACTACGTCGCCGAAGTCGCGTTTGGGGCGGACATGGTGGCCGACCGTTACCACAAACTCATCGAATCCACCGGGGACAAACGCTATATTGCTACGTCGTGTCCCGCGATAGTAGCCTTCGTGGAACGGTACCACCCGGATTTGGTTGATTCGCTTGCTCCTATCGTTTCTCCCATGATTGCGATGGCGCGTGCCCTGCATCAACGCCACGGAGAGAATCTTA
This sequence comes from Candidatus Hydrogenedentota bacterium, assembly GCA_046483455.1. Lineage (GTDB taxonomy): Bacteria > Hydrogenedentota > Hydrogenedentia > Hydrogenedentales > SLHB01 > UBA2224. The sequence continues at coordinate 2,974 of JAWODE010000343.1, forward strand.
ATATCGTGTTCATTGGTCCGTGTATTGCGAAAAAGGGCGAAGTGGCCAGCGAAGAATTGCCGGATGAGGTGCACAGCGCCTTAACCTTTGCCGAATTACGGGCCATGCTGACGCAGCGGAACATCACGCCCGAATCGGTCGCGTCAAGCGAGTTTGATCCGCCTCATGCGCGTTTTGGTGCCTTATTCCCCATCAGCCGGGGCCTGCTGCAGGCGGCAAGCATTTCGGAGGACCTGGTGGAAGGCAACGTGGCGGTAGCCGACGGACGCATGGATTTTCCGGAAGCCATCGATGAATTTGCGGCGGGGTGTTTCGACGTACGGCTGCTCGAAACGTTGGCGTGCAAAGGATGCATTATGGGACCCGGTACCACGAGCCAGGACCCGCAGTATGTCCGCCGTTGCCTGGTGAGCCGGTTTGTACGGCGCCGTATGGAAAAACTCGATGAGGCGGAGTGGTCCGCTGCAATGCAAGAATTCGCCACCTTGGACCTGAGTCGAAGCTACAAACCGGATGATCAGCGCATCCCAGTGCCCTCGCGAGAGCAACTCAGGGAAATCATGCAGCGTATGGGTAAGTTTTCGCCGAGCGATGAATTAAATTGCGGCGCCTGCGGATACGAAACCTGCCGCGAGCATGCCATCGCCATCTATAAGGGCCTCGCCGAAACCGAGATGTGCTTGCCCTACACCATCGAGCAGCTCGCCACCACCATTAAAGATTTAAACCTCTCGAACGAAAAGCTTGCGGAGGTGCGCTCCGCTCTTATGCAGTCCGAAAAGCTCGCCAGCATGGGGCAGTTGGCCGCCGGCATCGCGCATGAATTGAATAACCCGTTGGGCATCGTGCTTATGTACGCCCACATCCTGAAAGAAGAATTCGGCCAGAATGTCGAGATGATCGAGGACCTCAAGATGCTCTCCGAGCATGCGGACCGTTGCAAGAAGATCGTGGCGAGCCTGTTGAATTTCGCGCGGCAAAACCAGGTGGTGCTCGAATCCGCCGACCTGTGCGATGTGAAAGCTGGATCAAACCAGTGGGTGATATTTTCCTCCGCCTTCTGATGATGCTGATTGTCCCTCTTACTTTCTTCACCTTAATAAGCGGCATGACCAAACTCGAAGACCTGCGCTCCTTCCGTTCTCTCGGGGGAATGATTATCCTTTATTATTTGGCTTCTTCTCTGGTCTCCGGAATACTAGGAATATCCATTGCTCTGGTAATACAACCTGGGAAAAAAGCAGTGGGACTTCTGAATGCCGGAGGAAATATCGAACCGGCAACTTTTAATTTTATTGATAATCTGGTCTCCTGGGTTCCCAAAAATCCAGTGGAATCCCTGGCCTCTGGAAATATGCTTCAGATCATTGTTTTTTCTATCATCGCTGGAATCGGACTTC
>JAWODE010000556.1:0-11427 GCA_046483455.1 Candidatus Hydrogenedentota bacterium
TAGCCGGGTCGCAGGCAGCGCCGCTCGAGCGTGTGCGGGTTGGCATTGTGGGTGTGGGAAATCGCGGTTCGGCCCTCCTTCGCGCTTTGCTGCAATTGCCCTACGTGGATGTGCCTGCCGTCTGCGACCTTCTCGAGGAGCAGACAACCCAAGCCCAAGACCTTGTAGAGGAGGCGCTCGCCTTTGGTATACGCCGCGGGACGATCACCGCGCGCCTGCTCTACAAGGTCTTGCGCTTGCGTTGTCCGCTCCTCGAGAAGGTCGCAGACGGCAGGCACATCCACGTAGGACAATTGCAGCAAAGCGCGAAGGAGGGCCGAACCGCGATTTCCCACACCCACAATGCCAACCCGCACACGCTCGAGCGGCGCTGCCTGCGACCCGGCTACGGCACCCAAAGTCATCGCCGCGCCCGCTCCCGCAGCGGCTTGCATGAAACCCCGTCTCGATACTCTGTGGTGCATGTTCGGATTCCCCTCTTTACCTTCGCGATCGGGCATACTGCCATGAACGTCCAAAAGCAATATCATCAAGGGGTCAAGTATCCCCGAGCGACTGGGGCTATTCAAGTACGCTGACATGAACCATTCGACCCAATGACCGGCGAGGGCGCCGGTCCCACAACCAGACGCGCACCCCGGATTCCAGGCGAATTTCTCTGCTGTGGCGTGGTCTCCGACCTCTGCTGTGGCGTGGTCTCCGACCGCGCCACTCTTACGACCGATAGGTCTCCACAAAGGGAGGCACAATACCCGCATCACAACAGAATAAGGGCAATAACCACCTGAGAACGCCGAGCGCCAGCTCGGCATCCGGGCAAGAACAAATACAAGAATGCCGACCCGGCGCTCGGCGTTCCTCGATAAGCGCCAAAGAGCCTACACGATTTCCTCGCGCTCTTTGTCCCAGCGCACTTGGCGCTTCTTCTTGTAGGACTCCACACTCATAAGGAGGGTGGCCGCCTCGACGAAGGCCTCCTCCTCATTGCAGCGCGGAGGTTTCCGTGTGCGGACCGACTCGAGGAAATCCTCCATGTGCGTGGGTTGCGACGGCGCGTTCGCGGGATCGAACCGCTCGCTCGGCTCGGGGGAACCATCCCCCATGCGCCACGCGGGCTCGTCGGGGTACACCCCATAGCGGTTGGCGTCCTGGCCGATTCCGTTGTAAACGAGCCGTCCCTCGCGGCCGACAAATTCCGGGGTCTGCATACGGTTCGAGTTCATAATGCCCTCGAAAATCGCCGTGCAGTCGTGGTCCTCGAACTGATAGGTAGCGATCCACGTATCGGGCACCTCGCGGTCGTCCTTCCAAAAAGCGTTGAGTCCCGAGCATAGGCACGTATCGGGAATGCCCCAACCAAGAACCGTCTGGATATAGTCCATCTCGTGCGAAAGCAAATCACCCGCCTGGCCGGTACCGTATGGCCAGTAGCAGCGCCAATGCCAGAAATGGCGCTCATTAAAATCAATGGCAGGCGCGGGCCCCAGCCACTTCTCCCAATCGAGGTCCTTGATAACCTGATTTGGATCGGGACGGTCGTACCAGGTGTAGTGACCGTACCAGCGCCACGGCGCCCGGTCGGGCGCGCCATTAAAATACCGGCCCACCTTGATTAACGTAACGGGACCGATCTTATCGTTGCGAATCAGATTGCCGCCCGCTGTCGCCGCGGGCCATTGCCGGCCCTGGTGGCCGAGTTGCATGATTCGTCCCTGCTTCTTAACGGCCTCGCGCATACGTTTGGCGGCGGCGACCGATGTGGTCCACCCTTTTTCGCAGTACACATCTTTGCCCGCGTTTACGGCGTCGATGAGCATCCGCTCGTGCCAATGGTCCGGCGCCGCGATAACAACCGCCTCGACCTCCGGGTCGGCCAGAACATCACGGTAATCCGCAACCGCTTTGACGTCGGAATTTTTGCTGGCTTCGAGGCCGCGCTCGAGGTGGGGCTTATACACGTCGCACACCGCCACGACCTTCGCGCCCTTGTGCGCTCCCGTGTATTTAATAAGGTCCCAGCCCCGCACGCCTGTGCCGATATGGGCTATCCGTACGGGGTCCGACAATGGTTTCGCCGCCCCCACGATAGACGGTCCCGCCGCCATTACCGCCGCGGTTGTCCCCGCTGTTTTCAGAAAGGTTCTGCGATTGACGCTGCTGCTGTTCTTCATAATGACCTCACTTATCCATTCGCCCAAAGCGAAAAGCCTTTGCTTATTGACTCCTCACGCCTTTGACACGGGTTTTAAGCCGGTACAAGCCCTTACTGGCCGTGATAAACAAATGATCCATGTCTCTTCCACCGAAACATACATTGGCGGTCCACGGTTCGTCGATTTCGATATGATCGACCTGTTTGCCGGTTTTGTCGAAGACGAACACGCCTTTTCCGGTCAAATACACATTGCCTTCGTTATCGATGGTCATGCCATCCGAGCCCATTTCGCAGAACAGCCGTTTTTCCGCAAGCGAACCATCTCCCTGAATGGTGTAGGCGTAGGTTTTCTTGCCTTTGATGTCGGTCACGTAAAGCGTTTTGCCCTCAGGCGTGCCGATGATGCCATTGGGCTGTTCAAAGTCGTCGATCACCCGCGTCACGGTCTTGCGGTCGGGCGAGAGATAATAGACACCCTGGCAGGGTTGCTCCATGGTTTCGCTACGGTCCCAGTAGGAGCGTTTATAAAACGGGTCCGTGAAATAGAGGCCGCCGTCGGGGCGTATCCAGAGATCATTGGGGCCGTTAAGAAGCTTGCCGTCGTGTTTCGCAACGACCACCTCGACCTTTTTCTCCGGATTGATCCGCCAGAGCTGGTTCTTCTCGTCCGCACAGGCCCACAGATAGCCTTCCTTGTCGAAATACAACCCGTTTGAGCGGCCGCACGGTTGCATAAACGTCGTCAACTCGCCCTCGAGACTCCATTGCATGATGCGATTGTTCGGCTGATCGGTGAAGAAGACGTTTCCGGCGGCATCCGCGGCGGGTCCCTCGGTGAATTTGAATTCTCCCGAGAGTTTCTCGACCTCGGCCCCGGGAACCGCGATCCCTGTTGCCGCCTCGGCCGCAATACCGACAACGAAAACAACCATGATTGCTGAAAAAACACATGCGACTCGCATAAGATTGCTCCTCCGGCGTATCTCCTCACCCCCTTGAATAGCACCGCCAACTATACCACAGGGCGGCGCGGCGGCATGCCCATTACCGCGGGAAAAGAGGCAATTTGTCGGCGGCCATGGTTTTAAGGCGCTCCGTTTCCTCGGAAGATACGGGCGAGAGGTCCTCGGTCAGGGCGAGACTCTGCAGATAATAATCTTCGGGGGACGGCGGCAGGGCGCTCGTCACCGGTTGGCTTAACGCCCAACGCAAGGCCAAGCGTCCTTCTTCAGGGGCATCGATAGGCTGATACCAACAACCTTTACAGCGGTCCTCGCGCGGAATCGACTCGGGCCAGTGCTGGCGCGCCAACGCTTTCAGCGCAATGCACGGTGTTCCCGCCTCTTTCGCCCTATCCAGCGCCGCCGGCCCGAATCCGCTTTTGTAATACGGCACATAGCTTATCGGAAAGTAGAAAAAATCGAAGTCGTAGCGGTCCATCGCGGCAATCGCGGCTTCGGTCGAGTGCGCCGAGAATCCCAGCATTCGTATCTCGCCCGATTTCTTCTTTTCCAGCAAGAATTTCATCGCGCCCCCCTCGGCGAATGCCGGGTCGACATCGCGACCGACGTGCTGAATCCCATGCACCAGGTACATGTCGAAATAATCGGTCTCGAGGCGTTCGCACGAGCGCACAAACTCGGCCCGAGCGCCTTCGCGCGTCCGCTCGCGGGTCTTTGTCGCCAGAATCAGGTTCTTCCGATGCGGTTTGATAACCGGCGCCAGCATCTCCTCGGCATTGCCGTACGAGGCGGCCACATCCACGTAGTTGATGCCCATATCAAGCGAGACGCCCATGGCATGGTCGACCTCTTCATGGGTTCGGCCGCGGGCCATGAGCCCGCTGAATCCGATGACAGACAATTCCACCCCCGACGTTCCGAGCTGGCGCTTCGGAAGTGTGGAAAGGCCATCCACCGCCTCGAGAGCGGCTGCCCTTCTAAACCGCAACGTAGATGCCACACCCAAAGCCGAGGCGCCAACACTTGCTATAAATTCTCGCCGTTTCATTAGCATATCCTCAATGTTCGCTTACTTCGCCAAAACCAACTTGATATTCCGTCGCCTTATCCTATACCCATGCCTGTTGCGCAGGGGCGGGTCTCACGGGGCTTCTCGTGTCGTCATTCAAAAGGCTCGCGCAGTTACTTCCTTGCGCCCGGACTCGGGTGCGGGGGCTTTCAATTGAAATACATCGTCCGGCAATTCAACATTCAAGTCCGGCGAATACACCGTGCGGTCCGTCGTCGTAAAATCCGCGAACGTATGTTGCTCATCGATGCGAAGCACCAGAAACGTCGCTCGCTCGAGCCAGATAACATACGGAGCGCCGCTGTTGTCGATACCGGCAAGACGGTAGCACGGCACATCGCCAAGCAGGGCATCGGATAAGCGGTCCAGTTCGCGAAGTTCCGCCAGGCTTCTGCCCCGAACCCGTTCGGGCATCAGCAGCCGCGGGATCGTGTGAGAAGCGCCGTTCGAAGCCCCCACCGCCCGAGCAATCGCCTCGTCGAGCGAGTTCATGGGTTGGATGCCTTCCTGAGCACCCCACCATGACCGCACAGCCGCGGCATCGGCGTACACGATATACCGCTTTTCGTCTTCGCGGCACTCGAAGCGGAAGCGGTAGGGGCGCTCGAAAGCCGTCGTGAAGGTCTGCATCTCGCGTTGCGTACCTTCTTCACCATAAAACGTCCGGACCATCGTGCCCGTATCCCGGTAAGTAGTGCACTCCTCGTAGGTCGCAACGGCGCGGTCCATAATCTCCGCCGCAAGCAGAAGATCCGTTGGAGGAATCTCCGCGATCTTTTCCTGGCCGCGTTCGCATCCAGCCATGGCGAGCAGGCAACCAAACGAAATGCCGAAGACTATAGCCTGTATACGTTTCATCGTGCCCGTTCTACCAAACTTATCCTCTCGTGCAAATGCCCTTGGTTTAATCATAACATGAGCAAAGGCGGGCACAATAGGAATAGATGGCGTCCACAACCCCATTCGTCGAGTAGCACTTAGCGAAAAGCGGCAACTATCGAGCTTTTTAGAAAGCCATTCCATGCATTACAGGCGCAAAAAACGACAAGGCCAAAGCCACAGGGCGCCGCCGCGCCCTATCTATGGTAATATTAAACGTGGGGAGAAGCCGCGGGGGTGCATTAGACATAGAATCGGGGATAATACTTAAAACCTAGTCTGGCCTGTGTTCGGAACCAATGAAAGATACAATCCGGCCAAGCGTTGAACGGTTTCTCAACCAGTTCGTCCAGGCGTGGCGGGCGGTAGAGCTTTATCCCCGTAGCAACCCACGCATCCGCGAAGCCCTTGCTGCTGCTCTGCATGCGGCTCACGAAATCGGCGAGGTGCGCACCGAGGCCAAAGACCATTGGCAAGAGAACGGCTCTCCTCTCGACGCAGATTTCATCATCGTGCGTGTCACACAAGACGCATTTCTGTTCGAAGGTGAGCCTATGGCTCGACAGCGCGAGCCCCTCCGCCGCCTGGCAGGCCAATTGCATGAACATGGGGTAAAGTTGCTCTGGTTGCGCCCGGGCATGAAAGCAGACGAACTCGAGCAACTTCTGACCGCTGTTGCCGGCGCGAATACCGTAAACGAATTCGAAGACGCCCTTCCGAAGCTGGATTTTGAACACATCGGACTCGAGGTAATCGAAAACTTTCAACTTGTCGAGCGGAACCAGGCGTCGGGGGAAATGGACATGCTTTCCTACTTGCGCAGCAAACAGGCCCGCCGGCAAGGCCCCTTTGGGGATTCCGATATACTCATAGATGAATTGCCCGAAGATGACGCCGAAGACATCTCCGACCTCGCGGAATTCTTTCTTGAAATCGCTCAAGGTTCCGAAGAAAAAACGCAATACCTCTACAACAACTTATCCGATCCACGCCGATTGGCCGAAACCTTGACTTATCTGGCAAAAATGCGCCCGCTCCAGGAAACCAACACCGAGACGTCCCTCGATTTGGTCCAGCAAGCCTTGGGGCATATTGCGGACACCATTAAACAACTTCCGCCCGAAAGCCGCGAGGATATGGTCCGTAATATCGCCGAAGCCATTCTCACTACGGACAAGTCCGTTCGTGAGCGGATTACGAACACCGCCCTGGCCGCTGAAGTGGGGAAAACCTCGTTTGTGGCCGACATCTGCACTGCGTTTCCTGATGACGTCATCGCCCAACTTCTGAGCGCGCACATCCGCCTCCACAGCGGCACGGCCAACACGATCTCGAATTTCTTCGAGGACTTTGCCGACGACAAGCAACGCCGCGAGACCATCAAACATCTCTTGAAACAGGAGTTACAGCACTCAGACGCTTCGCACCGGCATCAAATTGTATCCCTGCTTGCGGGCCAAGCCGGGGAAAACAGCAAAACACCCAAGAGACCTACTTTATCAACACCGGCGGAACGTGAAACCACGAAAAGAACACGCGAAGCCCGCGCTCGGGAATTGACTCTCCTACAAAGCGAACTGGTTGCGCTTAACGAGTCCGTCGGCTGCGTTTCACCCCAAGATGATCTCGAACGCGCCGTGCTAAACATCATGAGCTTGCGAAACGCCGGACATATCGCCCAGTTGGACACCGCCGCTTGGGACTGTATCCGCACCGCCCTCGAGCACGCCGTGGACCATGGGCACTTTGTTTTCGCGGCCAATTGCCTGGCACAGGCCAATTCGCTAGCGCACCAGACACGCGATGAGCATGCCCGAAAGACCGTCGCGGAATTCACGGACCATTTGACCGGCAAGACGCTGTTGGACCGGTTAATCCAGGCTGTCATCGAGACCGGCCCCGGCAACGCAAGATATCACACACTTCTGGGGTTGTTGGCACAGCTCGGGGAACGGGCCTATGAAGCCTTATTCCAGGCATTGGCCGAAGAACCAAATCGTCGGATGCGCCGCCGGTTGATCCTCGCCTTTATCGATCTGGGCGAAGACACGGCCTATTTTCTCATTCGTATGACCGAGCACCCGCAATGGTATGTCGTCCGCAATGTCGTGTATCTCCTGGGAAAGCTCCGGTCCCCTGCAGGCATAAATGCCTTGGAACGCGTACGGGATTATCCCGACATCCGGGTACGGCGTGAGGTCCTGCGAGCAGCCGCCTCGATCCGTGGTCCGGAAGCCGAACGCCTGCTGCGACGCTCCCTCGATGATCCCGAACCGGTCATTCGGGGACTGGCGGCCGAATGGCTCGGCATCATCAACGCCGATGGTACTCTTGAAGAATTCAGAACCTTGCTCGAAAAAGGTGATAAACGCCTGCGCACCTGTCAGGAATTCGCTGCCGGGGTAGTACGCGCGCTCGGCCGTATCGGAGACCGCTCCGATCTCCCCTTAATCGAAAGATTCAAGGACCGTTCCCGCGGATTTGGCATCATTCGGCACGAAGGGGTCGCCCAGGCGTGCGAGCAGGCCATCGACGATATTCGGCGTCGACTCCCTGACGAGGTCGTAACGACTGAAAAGGAGATAGAAAAAGAATGACGCCCTCTTCCGATGCTTTCATAGCCGCGGCGCGACCTTTTCTGCAGAGCCTCGACAAAGCACGCAAGCATGCCCGCATCTATCCGCCCGAGCATCCGTATGTAAGGGAATCGCGCGAACGTCTCGCCGCTTCTCTCGATGAACTCCTGCTCGTGCATGACAGCATTACCGTGTCTCTTTTAGAAGGCGAGGTGTTTGTCGAAACCTGCCGTATGCCGGATAACGACGGTCTTATGCAACCCATGATTGCGGACCTCGCACACCGGCAGCTTCTCTCTTTCACCTTTCTTTCAGGTATCACGTCCGATGAGCTCATGCACTTTGTTCTGCTGAGCGTTGCGAAATCTTCCGAACTGGAGGGTTTCGATGGCCTCGAGGCGGCCCTCCAATCGAAAGGCGTAACCCACATACTCATTAACCGCAAGACCCTTGCCTTACGTCCTGCCGCTACCGCCGCAGATTCGCCCGAAACTACACGGGTGTCGCGTGAAATGTACCGTAGTGCCGTGCAAACAGTTATTCAGGCGTTCGCCGAAGTGAGTACCCACGAGACGGTCAACCTCGAACTGGCTGAGGGCGTTGTGCGTATGCTAGTCGCCGGCGTGCTTCGGCATCCCGACACCTACCTCGGCCTCAGCATCATAAAGGACTTTCACGAATACACCTTCTACCACTCCGTTAATGTTGCCATCCTCAGCATGCTCATGGGTTCGAAATTGCGCTTCAACGAAATGCTCCTTCATAGAATGGGGGTGGCCGCCCTCTTGCATGACGTCGGGAAGGTCCGGATGCCCGTCGAAATTCTCGACAAACCCGGCAAGCTCACTCAAAAAGAGTTTGAATATATGAAAACACATTCGGCCGAGGGCGCCCGAATCTTGACCGAACAGGGGGCTGACCCTCTCGCCATCATTACAGCCGCCCAGCATCACGTCCACTACGATCGCCGCGGCTATCCCGTCTATGACGTCCCTGGCGACCTCCACTTCATCAGCCATCTCGTGACCATTGTCGACGTGTACGACGCCCTCACGTCCGACCGGGCGTACCGCACCGCGATGCTGCCCGATCGGGCCATGCAAATCATCATTGAAGGTAGAGGCACCACCTTCCACCCCACGCTGACTAAAGTCTTCGCCAGTCTGACGGGCATGTTTCCCGTCGGGACGCTCGTGGAACTCGATACCGGCGAATTGGCCGTGGTCTGCAAGCCCAATCCGGACGACATCTACCGCCCCCAAGCCAGACTCTTGACCGAACCGTCCGGCGGAAACGATGCGTCTCGCATCATCGACCTTACCGAGCAAGCAGCCAACGGCGCGTACCTACGGAGCATCGTCCGCTCTATCGACCCCCACAAACATGAAATCAACGTCGCCGATTATTTGTAAGATCGCGCACGATCCGGCGCGCGAGCCGTTTTTGGTATAGTGTTTGCGCAGGTCGTGTACTAGAAAATAGGGATCAGCCCATGCGGAATATGCTTAAGGCCATCGAATTGATCGGGGGCGGGGGCGGGATGTTGGCGATGGTGTGCGGTGGTGCGGCCATGGTGCTCGGCTACGCTTCGCAGGGATTCACCGCCATCAAAATTGGCGCGGTCGCGTTTATCATCGGTATCGCGGTAAAGTTTACACGCCGTCTCTTAATGCCTGACTGAAGACCAGCAGGAAAGGTAATACCATGTGGCAAAAATTCAAAAACCTATTCGTTCATTCGCCGGAAAGCCAAGCTGCGTTGCGGGTGTTTCTGCGCATCGAAGCCGCCGTCTTCTTCCTCGGCGCGCTGGCCATGTACTGGCACTTCAGCGGTCCACAACCCCGATGGGGCCTGTTCGTACTGTTTGCCATCCTTCCGGAAACGGCATGGTTTGCCTACCTCTACCGTAGAAAGCCCTCGCGGTGGCCCGCCTTGCTTTACAATGCCGCTCATTCGTATGTCGCGCCCGTCTTTCTGCTGATCGTCCTGATGGGGCATAGGCCGCTGTTCTTGCTCGGGTGGGTCGCCAATATCGCGCTTTTGAGGGTGCTCGGATTCGGTTTTCACGCACCCGCGCGAGAGTAACCTGATATTCTCATCGAATTCCTGCTCGGCGCACGGATTTCAACGCGTCACGTGAGCGCTTCTGAAACGATAAACGAGTGAGTCGGTATCAATCCAGGCACGAGTTGGGATCGAGCCCCTTTTCTCCCCTCCCCCCTTACTTGTCGAACAGGGAAAGGAATTCCGCAAGACGAGTGAACTTTTCACGCGGTTTACCGGCCTTTCCTCCGCGCGCGATTTCTTCGGCATCGATAGCTTGCCAATCGGCGTACGTCACGGCGCGCACCCCGCGATCGAGAAGGACCTGCGCCATTTCGACGGTATCGCGCCGCGGGCAGGGCGGCAATGACGGTACATCCTCAACCAACGCGTTGACCGTCTCCGCGCTGTCGGGTTTGTTGGTGCCGATAATGCCGCTGGCGCCGCGCTTGATCCAGCCGGTGGCATATAGGCCGGCGATCGGTTGCCCATTCTCGATGACGCGGCCCGCGATATTTGGAAAGATACCCTGTTCGTCGTCAAACGGCACCCCGGGGATGGCCACGCCGCGGTACCCGACGCTGCGAAAGACCAGTCCGCAGGGGAGTTCTTCTGTCTCGCCCGTGCCCCGCGGGCGTAGCTCAAACGGTTCGCCTTCAAGCACGTTTTTTTCAAGAACCACCGATTCGACCCGCTCCGCTCCTCGGATTTCGAGAGGACTACGCAAAAAACGGATGTGGCATTGCTTGGGCTTACCGCTAACGGAACGCCTGGCGAAGTCGCGAAAGAGTTCAACATTTTTCTGGCTATGCTTGTTAGAGGGGTCCGCAAGTTCGGCCTGGCTGAGGGGGTCCAACTCGAGTTCCGCCGGGTCCACCACGGCCGTCGAGGCCTCGAGCGCGCCCAACTCGCGTAACTGTTGCGCCGTGAACTTCGCCTGAACCGGCCCCCGGCGACCGATAAGGTGGATATGCTTAATCCGGCTCTCGGCCAGCGCCTCCAACGCGTGTTGCGCGATATCGGTTTCCTTCAGTTCATCCACCGTTTTCGAGAGGATGCGGCAGACATCGACCGCCACATTCCCCTGCCCGATGATCGCCACCGTCTCGACCGACAGGTCAAACATACGGTCGCGAAAATTGGGATGGCCGTTATACCACCCGACAAACTCGGTGGCGGTGTGGCTGCCGGGCAGGGTTTCTCCGGGAATTTCGAGACGCCGGTCCGTTTCTGCTCCACATGCGAAGATGACCGCGTCGTAGAACAGTTTCAATTCCTCGACGGGGATGTCGTGCCCGATAAAGACGTTACCGAAGAAATTGAAGTCCTCGTTCGCGGCGATACGGTCGAAGACTTTGGTGACCTTCTTGATTTTCTGATGGTCCGGGGCCACGCCGCCGCGTACCAGCCCGAACGGCGTGGGTAAACGGTCGAACATATCGATCTGGACCGGGATATGCGCTTTATACAACGACTCCGCCGCGTAGAACCCGCTCGGCCCACTCCCCACGATCGCCACCCGCAACGGGCACTCGCTGGTGCCTAATCTTCCCATGGATACTCCCGAATGTCTGCCCCAGTCCTCGTTCAAAGTACTGGTTGGTCATATGCCGGGCGTCCGCTGCCGTCCGAGCTGGGGTTTAGAATCTGCTATTTTAAATGTTGAAATTAATCTTGGTTCAATAAAAGATGAAAAATTTATTAGTAGTATTTCTTCTGAATTAAAGAATCTTAAAAAAGATG
>JAWODE010000564.1:0-3067 GCA_046483455.1 Candidatus Hydrogenedentota bacterium
TCGAGCAAAGGATGCGATGTTTTCCGGAGAAAAACCCTGTTGGTTATCTTCTATTCGTGCCATCCGTATCATCCGTGGTTAAAAACTCCCCTGCGTGACGCGGGGGGCGCTGGCGGGTACAATGGGCGGCGTGAATACCGAAAGTGGTTACGATGTCACGATCGCGTGGTTGACGCGCAACGCGGGGGCCGTTTTGGACCGCGCGCTCGATGCTATTGCGGCGCAGGAAACAAACCGTTCCGTCGAACTCGTTGCCGTGGACTCGGGGTCGACCGACGGCACAGTCGACCGCCTCAAGCAGCACGGTGCGCGAGTCATTGCCACCGATGCGGACACCTTTGATTTCGGCACTGCGCGCGACCGCGCCTTCGAGGACGCGCGCTCGCCCATCGTGGTTAACCTCTCGCAGGACGCGGTTCCCGCCCATGGCCGCTGGCTTGAAAACCTGCTCGCGCCGTTGAACGAGGATAAGGTCGCCGCATCGTGCGGGCGTTCGGTGCCCGACCCCGGCCGTCCCGAACCTCAATTCCCCTGGGAACGCAACGGCTATTTCTATTTCACCGCGGAGATGCGGAAGTTCCGCGAACGCTACGGCCGGGGCCTCTCCAATGCCAATTCCGCCATCAAACGTGCGGCATGGGAAAAACTCCGCTTCGGTCCCCAACCCATCGGCGAGGATTTCAGGTTTCAGACCAAACTCGACGCGGCGGGCTTCCGCATCGCTTTCCCCGAGGACGCCCCGGTGTTGCATCAGCACAATTACGGATTAACGACCCTCTGGAAACGCTGCCGCAATGAAGGCCTGGGCCTGCGCGAACTCGATTGCCCCTATACCGAGATGGATTTGCTGTCCGACTTGCTCAGTCCCAAGAAGTACGCCGTGTGGGCGCGCGATTTGCTCCACGGCCGCCTGAGGAGTACCGCCGGCCTCCTGTTTCCGGTGCTGCGCCCCTGCGCGGTGTACGCCGGCAGCCGTTTCGGCCGGAGGTATCGTGCGTGAGTAAACGGTTCCAAGAATATTACGAGGCCAATCCCGACATGGTGAGTTCACCTTTCGGCGGCGTCGACGGCATTCACCGCGAGATGATGCTGAAAATCTTCGAATTACTCGACATCAACCTCGAGGGCCGCCGGGTCCTCGATGTCGGGTGCGGACGTGGCTTCACGGGCGACGTTGTGGCCGAGTGCGGGGGCTTCTATCTCGGCGCGGACCTCGTCGCCAGCCGCCAGGGACTCCGCATGGTTGTAGCGGACGGAACCAGGCTTCCCTTTCCCGATGGCGCGTTTGATGCCTTGTTTTGCATCGACGCGTTCGAGCACATCGTCGACTCCTTGGGAGCCGCGCTCGAATTCCACCGCCTGCTGCGCCCCGGGGGATTCGTCTTTCTCTCGGCGCCCAACTACGGCAACGTCGCGGGACTGGTCAAGAAGTACTGCGAGACCTTCGGCCGTTACGAGAAAGACACGTGGGCCCCTTTCCGCAACTGGCGACCGCAAGAATTCGAGCAATGCATCACGGGCCGGCGGGTCCGGCGGGCGTTCCGCGAAGGCGGATTCGAGCGCCTACGGGTACTGGGCTATCCCGGCGAAGTCGATGGCGGCCTATTGCCCTGGCTCGCCCATCCGTCCATGCCCGAATGCATAAAGTTCCGGTTGCAGCGGCTCTTTGCTATGATTGGACCCGTGGTGGTACGCATCTGGCCCGGTGCAAGCCTCCACCTCTTCTGGAAAATCGATCGGGGAAACGGGCCCGCGCAGGGAAAAAGGGGAGAATAGTAATTCTTCTTTCTTTTTGCGAAAAAAGAAAGAAGCAAAGAAAAACGACTCTTTCCACAGCTCCATCTTCTTTGGGCATAAAGGGCTTAACGTTAACTTAATATGGGATTGAAACGCCTCATACAAAAAGTCAAGCTGCGCTACGGTTCGCAAGATACCGTCATCCGCACTCTACGCGAAATGGGCGTGCGCATCGGCGAGCGCTGCCGCATCTACACGACCCATTTCGGTGGCGAACCCTGGCTTATCCGCATCGGCAACCATGTCTGCATCGCGAACGACGTGACCTTCGTCAACCACAACCTGAACTGGCCGTTTCAGGACAACTACGAATCCCTGACGGCCTTCGGCGCCATCGAAATCCGCGATAACTGCCAGATCGGGGTGAACGCCACCATTCTTCCCAACGTCACCATCGGCCCCAATTCCGTCGTCGGGGCAGGCAGCGTGGTGACGAAAGACGTGCCGCCCGACACGGTCGTGGCGGGAAACCCGGCCCGGCCCATCTGCTCGATGGCGGAATACGAGAAAAAATGCGTGGCCCGTCATATCGATATTCCGAACGATCGCGAGGCGGCACGGAAACTTCTCGAACGCCATTTCTGGGGGGACGACGCGTGAAGGTGGCCCTGCTCAAAGGCAACCGCTTCAATCCCTGGCATCTTCAGGGATTCGGCCTGCTGCCGGAAGACATCGAGGTGACTGCCTTCCGCGCGGAATCTGAGATTCAGCAGTATTTCGCCGAACGCGATGATGCTGAGCCTCGCTTCCATATCGAGCGCATTTACTTTGACACCCAAAAAGGGAACCCTTTGCGCAGGCTCGTCAACGTATTGGCGCAACGCTACCGCAACCGCACGCCGCGCATCTTACCCTTCGCCGAACGCCTCAAAGGCTTCGACCTTATCCAGTCGTGGGAAATGTTCACCGACTGGACCGCCGAGGCCCTCGAGGCCCGGTCCCGTTGGGGCATCCCGCTCGCCGTCATGGTCTGGGACAACATTCCCTTCAACATGGAGCGCGACCCCGGCCGCCGAACGCTGAAGGCCCGCACCGCCGAGCTCGCCGACCGGTTCATCGTCTATACCGACCGCTCGCGCCGCATGCTGCGCCTCGAGGGCGTCCCCGACGCGAAAATTCGCCGCATCTACCCCGGCATAGACACCGAGCGCTTCTGTCCCGGACCTGCGGACCGCACCAAACTCGATCTCGATGATGACGAGTTCGTGATTCTGTTCGTAGGATGGCTGCTCCCGCGAAAAGGCATCGACTACCTCCTGTTGGCGCTGCG
>JAWODE010000635.1:0-3953 GCA_046483455.1 Candidatus Hydrogenedentota bacterium
CTCCTGGCTATCGAGGGACTAAATGAAAAGGAACTCGGAGGCCGCAAAATGAACGTAAACAAGGCCAAGCCTCGCACGGATAATCGTGGTGGCGGCAGAGATCGCTACTAAGTATTAATCAGATCCCTATCGGCCAGACGACGCGTGGTTGCATGAATAATCAGCGGCTTGGACCGCTGCATGAATCTGAACGAAACCGATTTGGAAAGGAGACCGTTGTATGGCTGGTGGACGCAAGGTTCGTCGCGCGAAGATCGCCAAACACAAACGCAAGAAAAAGCGTCGCGCGAACCGCCACAAGAACAAGTAATGCGTTTAGTGCGTTTCCGGGTGGCGGGAGTCGCTGAAGAGGCCATGGCGCTGAATTGCAAGGCGTCGGCTCAAATAGAAATCGGAGAGTCCCCCGACCGGGAGATGCAGGAGGTGGTTGCCAATGGCGGATGAAGAGAAGAAAATCTTCATTGATGAAGACTGGAAGGCTCAGGTAGCGCGTGAGAAAGAAGAAGCGCGCGTGAAGGCCGAACAAAAAGCAAAAGAAGCTCCCGAGACACCCGACGAGGAAAAGCCCGAGGAAGAAAAACCCGAAGAAGGGCCCGTTGAAGCCAATTTCACGGGGCTGGTGAACAGCCTTGCTACCCAAGGGCTTCTCGCTCTCGGTCTTATTGCGCCGCAGGACACGAAGGAAGTGTATGTGGATATCGCCGCGGCGCGATTTGTGATCGACACACTCATGATGCTGCGAGAAAAGACCCAAGGCAATCTGACGTCCGAAGAAGCCACGCATCTTACCAACACGGTGGCAGAACTGCAGCGTTTCTATGTAGCCCGCGCCCAACAGGTCCAGGAGCAGAGTCTAAAACAGGCGGGTGTCGACCAAAACAATCTCCGAAATCCCAAGCAATAAGCGTACGCGACGGGACCGCCAAATAAGGAGGCCAACTATGCCTGCCTACGTTATCGTTGGCATGCAATGGGGAGACGAGGGGAAAGGCAAAATTGTCGATTACCTGACCAAGTATGCTGAAATCGTGGTCCGCCACCAAGGGGGAAATAATGCAGGTCACACTGTCGTGGCCGATGGTAAGCAGACCATCCTTCATTTGATCCCGAGCGGTATTCTTCACAAGGGCATCACCTGCATTATCGGTAACGGCACGGTACTCGATCCGGACGTTCTCATCGAGGAACTGGATAGCCTCGAAGCGGCAGGTTACGAAATCGCGGGGCGGCTTTTTTTCTCGGATTGCGCCCATGTGATCATGCCGTATCACAAGTTGCTCGACAAAGCCCAGGAACGGTTTCGCGGAAAGAACCGTATCGGTACCACCGGCCGGGGCATCGGGCCCTGTTATGCCGACAAGGCCGATCGTATGGGCATCCGTCTGGGGGACTTGGTAAACGAGACTGCTTTTAAAGAAAAGCTGGCTGGGATACTCGAATACAAGAACGGTGTTCTCGAAAAAGTACTGGATGCAGCTCCTTTGCGTTTTGAAGATATTCTGGAGGAATACCAGGGCTACGCCAAGCGATTGCGCCCCTTTGTTACCGACGCCGTGAAAATGGTCCACGATGCGGTTGCAGCCGACAAGCGGATTGTCTTCGAGGGCGCGCAGGGCGCCATGCTTGACCTGGACCACGGCACTTACCCCTACGTTACAAGTTCGACGACGGTCTCCGGCGGCGTGTGTGCCGGCGCGGGGGTCGGGCCGACCAATATCCACGGCGTGATTGGCATTGTAAAGGCCTATACCACCCGCGTCGGCGAAGGGCCTTTCCCCACCGAGCTGACCGACGCAATGGGCGAGCAGTTGCGCAGACAAGGGAACGAATTCGGCGCTACGACAGGCCGGCCGCGGCGCTGCGGCTGGTTTGATGCGGTTCAGTTGCGCCGGGCCTCGCGGCTTAATGGCATGACGGCGATTGTGTTGACCAAGCCGGATGTGCTCAGCAACCTGGATACTATCAAGATTTGTACCGCGTACAACGTGAATGGCAACGTTACTGAGGATTTCCCAACGGACATCGAGGCCCTTGACAACCTCGAACCTGTGTACGAAGAGATGCCGGGATGGAACCAGGACATCTCGGCGTGCCGGACATGGGAGGACCTGCCCGAAAGCGCACGGCGGTATTTCCTCCGTATCGAGGAATTGCTTGAGGTCTCGGTCTGTACCGTCAGCGTGGGTCCTGGTCGTGAACAAACCATCGAGCGCATCGATCCTTTTGCCATCGATGCCCGGCCTGCAGTCCGCGGGATGACAGAAAGCCCGGCATGAAGCTCGGCGCGGTGCGTCACCCATTCTCCCGGTGACGATAAAGTGTCCAGACACCGTTGAGCTCTTGAAGAAGTCCTTAAATCATTGGGATTGAGCGAAAAGTGGGGATTGACCCGACGGTTTGCATAGCAAACCGGGGTCTATCCCGGCCGCTTTTCGCGTCTGCGATGGACGGTCCGGGTTTTCCAACAGCTCCACCGTCCTTAGATATTGCCGCCCGTCTCGTACCTCCCACTCTCCCGTCACCTCTGCGAAAGCAGGGGGCCCGTGTGCGTCCACGGGGCACCTCTCGCAAGCCCTCTGGATTCCTGCTTGCGCAGGAATGACGATAGGAACCGCGCCGCTTCTGTTTCGTACCGCCCCCGTCATCTATGCAAAAGCAGAAAAAGGAAGTGAGGGGGTTCTATCCACATACCCGCGGCAGCGACATGCGCTACGCGCAACAGCGTTGCGCGCCGCCTGTGGATATGCCGGGGTGGGGACAGCTGCTACGCACCTGCCCACACCCATTGGATAACTCGCTTAGCCCCCAGCGCAAAGCGGACATTTCTACTTTGCAGAAAAGCGGACATTTCTATTTTGCGTTGACACATTGCTAATGTGGCTTGACAAGTCGCATGCCGGTTGATTGACTGCGTTCCATAGCCTTGATTACACTCGGAAAGGCTGGGAGCGCCTCTCGCGGAAGGTCGCAAAGCCCTTACCGGGAAATGAGCCCATTTCGAAACGTATCTTGTGTTCGGCGTGTCTTATTTCATCGGGGGTGTAGCCCGTTTTCGGTCGGCAAGACAGGGTTCAGAGGGGAATCTGATGAACAGCTTATGTTTCACGTTGGGGAAAGCCTTTTTCTTGATTCTGGCGGCGTCCATAGCCGGTAATGTAGACGTATTCCCGTGCGCAGCCCAAGCGGAAACGGCGTCTCCGGAACCCGAGGCAACGCGGATGCCACAATCCACCGGTAACCCCCCCCCGGAATCGCCTCCGTCCGTCACGGAAGCGGACCCGTATGCCGCCCCGCGGTTCGAGCAGAAAATCGACTTGGATGCTATCGAACTCGAGCCCTTTTATGAAAAACTCGAAGCGAAAGCCGCCCGGGAGGCAGTGCCGTTAACCCTCGAAGAGTGCATTCGGCGCGCGCTCGATGCCAACCTCGACATTCAGATTGTGGCTTTCAGCCCCCTCAAATCGGCCAGTGACATTATGGCCGCGCGTGGGGAATTTGACCCCATCGGGACGGGTAGTTTTACGTATTCCGAGGTCCAGCAAGAGGCTTCGTCTCAAATCCAGACCTACGGCGGCATTTCGCGGATTGAAAACTACTTGACGCGCGGCGAGGCGGGCATTAGCGGTAAGCTACCATGGGGTACCCAATACGATGTTTCTCTTTTGGTTGAAAGCGAGGAAAGCACCTTCAACTATTTTATCGAGGAATGGAGCGGCGGCCTCACGCTGTCGCTTACCCAGCCGTTATTGCGTGGCCGCGGCAAAGCCGTCAACCTCGCGCGCGTGCGCATCGCTAAGAATAGCCGTGCCTCCGCCGAACAACAGCTCAAAATCCAAACCATGACTTCCCTTGCCGAGGTGATCAAAGCGTATTGGGACTTGGTAGGCGCCGTCGAAGAATTGAAGGTCCGGCAAAGCAGCATGGCGAATGCCGAGCGCCTGCTTAAACTGAAC
>JAWODE010000026.1:0-2637 GCA_046483455.1 Candidatus Hydrogenedentota bacterium
CGTTCTGCCATCTGAGTACTCCTCCCCTTCTTTAGGTGATAAGTAGTGAACCTTGAAAACCTTCGTGTTGCCGCCGCCCCGGGGGACCATGCAGCCCAGCATCCCCAGGGAAACAATTCTGACCTCATAATGGTAATCATCTGCTCATACCGTTTCAAGAGGCACGCGCGGCGCAGAGGCACGCGCGGCGCAAATCGCCGGATAAAATCCCTATACTCAGGACGACGCAAAAAGACCCTGTCCGCTGCAGCAATCCGTGAAGCGCCAACGGCGCCAAATATACCAGCCTCGTCTGAAGCCAGGAAAATAGCATGCAAAGAAAAGGCAAGGGCTGAAGGCCCGTAACATTCGCGAGTCATGTGATGTGCCGGGCTTTCAGCCCGCGCAATGAGAGGAAATGGCTATACTGCTATGTTGACGCGCCGTTGGCGCTCCGAGAAGACGCATGTGGGTCTTTTATCTCACCCCATGGGTGATCCGATGACCAAACGCATACCCAATAGTTACAGTACGTGAGTCAGGTCGTCTTAAGTTACCCGGTGATTGGGGCGCGTGCTTGTCAACGCAAAATAGAAATGTCCGCTTTTCTGCAAAGTAGAAATTTCCGCTTTGCGCTGCGGGGCTAAGCGAGTTGCCCAACGGCTGTCGGCAGGTGCGCAGCAGCTGTCCCCACCCCGCCATATCCACAGCCGGCGCGCAGCGCGCGTCGCGGCTGTGGGCATGTGGGTAGAACTCCCTCACTTCCTTTTTCTGCTTTTGCATAGATGACGGGGACCGGTGCGAGACGGAAGAGGGGCGGTTCCCACCGTCATTCCTGCGCAAGCAGGAATCCAGAGGGCTTGCGAGAGTCGCTCCGTGGACGCACACTGGCCCCCTGCTTTCGCAGGGGCGACGGGACGGGCGGGCAATTATAAGGATGTTAACCATTTTCAAAACACCGCGTCAGACATCGGCTTCCGTTTCGGTTCCTTTTCGCTCATCTCCAAATGTCCTGACATTTCTCTCTCCTTGCGGGAGGCTACATGAAAGGCCATGTCTAATGTGGACGCAAGGGGACATTATCACTGTGGTTTGACAGGGTGTAAGGGGTGTAACTTCATCATTGACGGTGGTGGATGGTTCGCCTAGAATGCGGGATGGCTTGGCCACATCAACCATAATTGGGTATGGCAACAGTCAGCGGCGCATCCGAGAGCTTTCTCTCACCCGCGCACTGCATGAAAACTCACTCAAGCGAAACCGAAGGGGGATACACGCCAATGAAGAATGGGAAAAAGACCAGCACCGCAACACCAAACACAGCCCCTCCCCGGCGCACCTTCTTGAAATCCGCCGCGGCGGCGGGAGCCGGACTCCTCATTTTGCCCAGTGGCGCCCGACTGGGAGCGGCCGCCCCGAGTAAGAAACTGAATGTCGCCCTCATCGGAGCGGACGGCCGTGCCCGCGCTCACTACGACCCCATTTCGAGCGAAAACGTCGTGGCGTTGTGCGATGTCGACGAAGAGCACCTGGCTTTCGCCGCCAAGAGGTTCCCGAAAGCCAAGCATTACGTTGACTGGCGCAAGTGCCTCGAACAAAAAGATATCGACGCGATTATCTGTTGCACCACCGACCACACCCATGCCTTTGTCGCCACATGGGCCATGAATCGCGGTATGCATGTTTATTGCGAAAAACCTCTGGCCAACAGCGTGGCCGAAGCCCGGCTGGTGCGCGAAACCTATCTCAAGAACAAGGACAAAATTGCCACCCAGTGCGGCATGCAACGTCATGCCCACCCGAATTTCAACCGTGTAAGCGAATTGATTCGCGACGGCGCCATCGGCGAGTTGCAAGAAGTCCACGCTTGGGGCAACCGCCAGCTTCCCAAACCGGGGTACTTGCCGGCAGCGGGCGAACCGCCGGAGAACCTGCACTATGACCTCTGGATCGGACCGTCGCCTTTCCATCCCTATAACCCCGGTTATTTCGAGGGCAAGCCCGGCATGAACTGCTTATCCTGGAACATGTATTGGGATTTCGGCAGCGGGCAGGTCGGCGACATGGGCAGCCATACCATGGATATCGTGTGGTGCGCCATCGACGCGGGCCGTCCCACCTCCGCCGAAGCCGAAGGAGAGCCGTTCAATCCTGAAGTGACCCCGGTACGGCTCGCGGCCACGTTCGAACATCCCGCCAATGACTGGCGGCCCGCCATCAAAGTCACGTGGCATCAGGGCGGCGCCATGCCGGATTCGCCCAAAAACTACGTCGACCTGGACAAGATCGGTCACGGCGCAATGTTCAAGGGCACCAAGGGCGTCTTGGTCTCCGATTTCACCAGCCGCATTCTAATACCGGGCGTCGACGAAGCCGATATGACCTACTACACACCACGGTCGAAAGACGAGCTCATCCCGCCGCTGGGCCATTTCCAAAAGGAATGGACCAACGCCTGCAAAGGCGACCTCGAAACCACCTGCAATTTCGATTACAGCGGCACCATGATCGAGCAACTGCTCCTCGGGCTCGTTGCGTACCGCACCGGCGAAAAAATCGAATACGACGGTGAAGCCGGACGCGTCACCAACAACCCCGAGGCCGACGCCCTACTCAGCCGCGAATACCGCGAGGGTTGGGTTCTCAACGGATAGATAA
>JAWODE010000111.1:0-9444 GCA_046483455.1 Candidatus Hydrogenedentota bacterium
GCCGCCAGCTTTATTTTTTTCATTGAATTTCTGGACATGGAGCCCTTGGTCTTTATCATGGTCGCGGCAGTCAACGTCACCACTGTCACAAGGAACTGCTGATTGGGAGCACTCCTGCCTCAGCGTCGGCTACACCGGTGAAGACCGGATACTCGCCTTTCTCGACGGTAACGCCGAACTCGGCTTCGTATTCCTCCAAGTCCTCATCCACACCGCTCAGAACCGCATAGCCGGTCGTGTCTTCGAGAACCTGGGGAACCGTTACATAGGGATTCACGTATGACGTGAGCTCCTTGGGCGGGGCCTGATCCGGATCCCACGTTGCATCCGCCAGCACGTCAAAGCCCGTCGCTCCGGTATTGACCACTTGCACTTTCTGCTCATTCGCATTGGTCGATTCGACCTTGTGCATGTAGTTCGCATCGAGAGCGAAGGACAGCATGTCCGTGTCGAGCGGCCACAGAAGACCCGTCGACGAACCAGGCACGGGGATTTCCTCCGTGGCGTCGATATTGTGGACATCGTCATCGACATGGTCGTCACCGATCGCGGCCACCTCATATTCACCGACGCGCAGCCAGAACGGATCGCCTATATCGGGGGTCATCATAATCCCCAACTGTCTCAACGCCACCGATCGGCCTGTCTGCACGATCCCAAAGTCATTGCGACCGTCATAGTCTTCATACAGCGCGTCAAAATCGCCATCCATCCAGAGATCGAAAACGCCTCTGGTCTCGATGCGATAGGTGCTGTATGTCGCGGGTTTGAAATCAAACGCATCGACATCCTCCCGCGAAAGATATCCAGCAACGCCCTCTTCTTCACGAAGAGCCGGTGTGGGAATGGTCGTGGCCAAGGACGGGAAGTTCCCATGGTCATCCTCGAGCACACGCAGGATGTAGGGGAATTGACCGAACTCCAGTTCGTCATCCGGATCGTAGCACCCTGAGCCGCTTGGGGCCTCCTCGTCGCCCACCTCTACAAGAATATAGTAGGTGCCGGCATTCGGCGCATACAGTGGCTCCGGATAGCAATCGTCGCATGCATAGGCCAAACATGCTACGTCGCCCAGTGGACTGTATATGGTTGCTCTCACCGAATAGTCCCTGGACAAATCAGTGGTCAGGAACTCGATCATGTAGTTGGAATCTTCCTCCGCCTCGAAGGCCAGCCAGTCGTGGTTGTTGACCCGGACCTCGCCTTGATAGAACGCAGGCTCCACTTCGGGGTCTACCGGGTCGTAGGCCTGGATCATCACCGCATCTTCATAGCTGGTGCTTGTGGTCACCTGCACCGAGTACGTGGTCAGTTCGTAATACTCGACCTCGTAGTGCAGATACAGCATGTCATCGGTGATCTCATCCTCGCAGTCGTCGGGCAGGCACGTGAGCGTATCTTTCTTGGCCGCCTGAATGACCACGTAATAGGTTGCATCTTTGGGAGCCACGAAGTTAGGAATCATGATCGCCTTTTCGGACTTGACGATCTTTTCCATCTCTTCCTCTTCGCAGACCTCTTCACACGCTTCGCAGAGTTCTTGGAGTTCTTCGCAGGGATCGGCACAGGGATCACAAATGTAGTCAATGACGAACTCATACTCGGGGTAGCAGGGGTCCGTGGTCCACAGCATATCGGCGACCTGCGTCTCGAGGCCTTCGACGTCCGTGCCGATAAATACCGACATGTTCAGCGGCCCATTACCCGTGGCATGGACATAGTACTTGGTGTCGGCTTCGCCCTGGAATTTGAACCACTGCCAACTTCCGTCACTCAGATCGACGTTCTGGGTCCGCGGAATGTCGTCAACGACCAACTCGAGTGGCGCAGGCTTGACGGGCACCTGAACGCTACCCACCATTGGGTCCGGTCCCCTTGAGACAAACAGATTGACCGCGCTTCCCACGGCGATCTGGGTCCCGGCCTCGGGTTCGGTCTCAAGAACATACCCTTCCGGCGCCGAGGGGTCATAGCGCGGCGTGACCTCGCCCACGACAAGGTCTTGCTCGAGAATGGCCGCTTCAGCATCTTCGTAGGGGATCCACAGCGCCTCAGGCACAAATGACGGCCCGAGGGATACGACGATAGCCACCGTACTGCCTCGTTCGACCTCTGTTTCGGCAGCCGGGTCTTGGCTGATGACAAGGCCTTCGGCAACGGTATCGTGGTGAGAGGTTTCCACCTCGGCCACCAGGCCGACATCCTCGATTTCCGTCACGGCGGCTTCTTCCTCCAATCCCACTACGTCCGGGACGGTGGGAGTGGTGACCACCGGGCACCCCAATCCCAGCACCCCGACCAGGACGGCGAGGACGCCCATACCCCAATTTCTCAAAAACTTTGTTCTCATAGTGTCTCCTCCTTTGTCAGCGTCACGCCAACACTCCTCACGCTATCCACAAGGGTGCATAGGGCACCCTCTCAACCCCTAGGCAGGATCTTTTCATAGCAAATGTCCCCATTAGCGAAAACCTATGAAGACGAACTTATTAGACTCCGACCGCACCCCATTGCCCCCTACCGGACCGCCGGAGCCGGGAGCAATGCTAGATGCTATGTTGGCATATGTTTCTATAAAAAGCAAGAGGTTTTCTTAAAGTTTCGAAAAATGCTATTTGTTTGCATTAGAGCTGGCACATTGGCTTCCCCATAAACCCTAACCTTGGGCGGTTTCCGGCCTTATTACACCTTTACTCTCAGTATTTGCACTTTGTGGGCGATTCGTCTAACAATAGATTCTGGCCCTTAAAGACGCAGAATTGCACCCATTTGCGGCCGCAAATCAGGTAATTGCGGCCCAAAACCACAAGGAGCTTCCTCATGCAAAAGGTGTTCGTAGTCACTCTCGTCCTCATGACTGCGTCGGCGATCTGCCTTGGCGCGGAGGAATCGTGGCGTCTGCCTCTCGCCGAAAAAGAACGCATCCTCGAAGCCAACATCCAGAAACGCCACGATATCCTCGGGTTATACCCTTCGCAGGTCGAGGCGCCCCTCGATGGGAGTCCCGTTGACCAGACTACGCGAGGCATTTCGAACATCGCCCATTCCGTGTGCTGGACGGCCAATTATCTGGCGGGAGCGTCATACCGGTACGCGTTTTTGAAGAAGTCCGGCGCGCCCGCCTCCGAGGTCGAGGCTGCCAAAAAACGCGCCGATGAGCTGTTCGAGGCCGTCTACCGGTGCCAGTTGGTAACGGGCCGCCGCGGCTTGCAGGCGCGCGGGTATGCCTTGGGGCACGGCCCTTCGTACGAGGAGCGCTGGGACGCCAGCACCCGCAACGAATGGCACCAGGGCGTAGGCGAATACAAAGACCTGCGCTGGCGCGGCGACCCCAGCCACCACAATTACAGCGACGCCATCCACGGCCTCGGCCAGTACTACGACCTCGCCGCCGAGGGCGAGATGAAAGACCGGTGCCGCGAAGCCATCGACGCCCTTGTGGGCTATTGGGTCGATAACGATCTGCTCATCTACAAACTCGACAAGTCGCGTCAGCCCACGATCCTGCTTGGATTCACCGACAATAAAACGCTTGATACACGCGTCATGATGGCGATTGCGGGAGCCAAGGTCGCCCACCACGCCACGGGCGACCCGAAGTACCTCGAGGTGTACAACCGCCTGCTCGAGCAATACGGCGTGCGGGGTCTCAAGGAATTCAAGACCGAAAAGGGTTTCGACGATGCCGAGCATGTGTTCTGCCACCTCGAAAACCTGTTCCGCATCGAGAAGGACCCCGAGTTGCTCGATGCCTACCGCAAGGTGCTCGAGGGCCTGTGGGCCAATCACAAAAACGATGCGCAATCGCTCTTCACCTACATTTACATGAGCTTGACCCCCGACGCACCGGACCGCGAGAAGGCCCTCGAGGAAGCCCTGTTCTCTCTCCAGACCTGGCCCACGGATATGATGCTCAAGCCGCGCATGAACAGTCTCTTCCCCGAGCGGAAACCGCCTTATCCGGTCTATCAGGCCGCATGGGACAACGAGTACATCTGGAAGGGCCATCTTCTGGGCGCGGACCGCTGGCTCAGCCGCATCGTCACGGATGTGGCCGTGCCTATGGACGACCCGATGGTCATCTACGCCATCGACACCGAGGGCGGCGTCTATCAGTCCTTCGACGGCGCCGCCACTCCTGCCGGTTGGGAACCCGTCGACGAGACCCTGCCCAGTCCCGCGCGGGCCATTGCGGCGGGACACAAGAGCCGGTTTGTGTATGCAGCATGCGAAAACGGCTTCTTCATGACCTCGACGGGCGGCTACACCTGGGAGTCCATGCCGGTGCCCGAGGACGGCGGCCGCGCGGTGGATGTACTTGTCGACCCCGCCAATCCACACATCATCTACGCAACCACGACGCGGGGGGCCTACCGCAGTCTCGATTTCGGCGAGGAGTTCATCGGCAAAAGCTGGGAATCGTTAACTGCCGACCTGCCCGGGACGGTCACCGGCACGTTCTTGGTCGCGCCGGGCGCGCCGGGCCGGGTCTATGCCCTTATGGGTCATACTCTCTTGACGCGACGTCTCGACCAGGATACATGGGAAGAAGGCGGCGGGTTCGGCATCCCCGAAGCGGGAAGCAATTATCCCTGGCTCGTGGTGGACCCCAGCAATCCCGACCGTTTGTTGTTTGGCATCTGGACCGAGTATGGCGGATTCGGCCGCATCTCGGTGCTCCAGGAATCCCTGGACGCAGGGAAAACCTGGCGGAACGACATGCGCGACTTGTACGAACGCTACGGCCAAGGCGGCATGGAAGCCCTGATGAACATTACGCTCCCGGGCAATCTCTCCGCCCCCGCCATTGACCCCGGCAACGCCGACCTGGTCTTCTTCGGCAGAAAAGGGAGCGTGTTGAAAAGCACCGACGGCGGCAAGACCTTCGAACACAAGAAGGAGGGACTCGAAATCCCCTACGCCGAGACCGTGTTCGCGCCGCGCAATACCGACTGGGTGTTCACCGGCACGCCGGGCGGACTGTACGTATCGAAAGACAAAGGCGAGTCTTGGCAAGACGCGAACCTCTGGCTGCAATTCATCAAGAACACCCGCCGCGAGATCGGCGGAGCGGCCTTCAT
This sequence comes from Candidatus Hydrogenedentota bacterium, assembly GCA_046483455.1. Lineage (GTDB taxonomy): Bacteria > Hydrogenedentota > Hydrogenedentia > Hydrogenedentales > SLHB01 > UBA2224. The sequence goes on from JAWODE010000111.1 coordinate 5,082, forward strand.
CGACGCCTACTGGCGCGCCCGATACTACGGCTTCATCGACGACGAAACCGCCACCGCGCCGTATGAAAAGCCCCGCACGAACGAATAGGAGCAAGAGGACAGCGAATCTGGCTGGAAGTGTCACCCGAAGGAAGTGATGCAATGCTTGAAACAGCAATTGTAGAAACCGTTCAGCGCTACCTCCGCCGTCTTCAGCAAGACGGGCTTCCGGTGAGCTTTGGGGTGGTGTTTGGTTCCTACGCAACGGGGACGTCGACCGAGTGGAGCGACATCGACCTATTGGTTGTGTCTTCAAAGTTCGACGAATCAATCACGCGCGAGGATGTAAATCACTTGTCGCGTGTCGCCGCGCGGATCGACCCCCGGATCGAACCCGTGCCCTGCGGCGTGCGCCAATGGGAAGAAGACACGACGCGCGCCATCATCGAAATCGCCCGGCGCGAGGGGCAGCAGGTGCCAGCAGCGGCGTGATACGTTTTCGGGTGTCTCCCGCGCACGGAGAGGGTCATGCGAAAACACCGAATCATCATAGGATTGACCCTGGCTTCAATGGCAGCCATCGCCGTGGTGGCCGCGACGTTTGTATTGTACTCGGATGAGAACGATCCGGTCGTGGTGCGCGCCAAAGCCCGTGGCGAAACCGTTATCGCGGAGTATGAAGAGCGATTCGCGAGCCGCGAAGACCGCATAACCACCGGCAGCCTCCGTGATCCGGAGACCCTACCTTCGGAGGGCGCCGTTTACTCCGCCCCCGAACTGTGCGCCCAGCTCGCCTCCATCTTGAGAGACATGGAAGGCCAAACCGACTACGAGCGATTTTGGGAAATCTATTTGGAAGGGGATTGGACCAAAGATAATCTGGACTTTTTGGCTTCTTTCTTTCAGAAGCACGCCGCTTTGATGGATGGCATACGAGAACTTGCGTCGATTCGCGAACCCTTTCATCCAGCCGATTCGTTCAACGAAGAAGATCCCGAAAAGGCCTATTGGGTGCCCTTGACCTACATGGCCCGATTGCTTGCCGTGGAAATGGCCGTATACGTTCGTAAAGGTAGTGTGGAGCAAGCTGTGGACAATTGCCTTGCCATCATTGCCCTAAGCCACAGCCTTTCAGAGGAGCCGTGGCTTCTCTCGCAGATCTCAAAGCGCGGGGTGTTCAGCCGGGCTTTCTGGGGGGTGGAAACCTTCCTGGACCCGGCGAACTCACGCCTGACCAGACGCAACGCATTGTCCGGGAACTCGAGAATAGTTATGGGAAGGATGCGTTTATCCGCAGCCTGGAAACCGAGGCTGCGCTGGAGATTGCTGACATCGAGGCCTATTGCGACATGGCCAAGAGAAGGCTTTGGTCGGTCCCCAAGGCCATTATGGGTACGGCATACCGCTCGCCAATTGTTGGAGGAGTGATCCTCAGCAGGGACAGACGCCATTTCGCAAAGTTCATGGAGCGCATCATTGAGGCGGCCCGTCTGCCGTATTATGAGGCGTATCCGCAATTGGAGAAGATACAGGACGAGATTGACGAACTCTGGTTCACGAATCTGCTCGCCGTGGATTGGGCCTCAGGGACAGCTTGGTTTTATCCGAGGAGTTATGCGACCCACGAAGCATGCGTGGACCTGATGCGCTTGGGCCTTTTGCTCGAGTCGTCTTACAGCGAAAGTGGTACATATCCAGAGACCCTTGACGTGCTTGCCCCTGAGTTCGGGGGCGTAGTCCCGCTCGACCCGTTCAGCGGAAACCCCTATGTGTATCACCCGGCAGACGACACGTTCGTCCTCTACAGCATTGGGCGAAACAGGGAAGACAACGGCGGGCTGCACAACTTTATGAGAGGCGACATGGTCTGGCGGGGGGTTGAGGACGAGACAGAATAGCTGTTGGGCGGAACTCAAGTTTCCTGGTGAAACTTATCCGTAATGCCCTGCTCCCCACTTGGTGCCTTGGTGGCTTCGTGCGAGACATTGGCCTCTTTTGACCGCAGAGGCGCATTGGTGTTCATTGGTGTTTATTCGTGGTTCTCTTCGTTTCCGAAAAGACGGAGCGCGGGCCTGACGGCCCGCGGTAATTGACGGGCGGGTAGGAAAACCCGCCCTCCTTTGAAGACGCCTTACGGCACAGCCGCACTTCGGCGGGGGACACAAGACCCGCCTTTGCCAAGGCGTTTCTTTGCCGCGGGTGGCGCGCTCAGAATACCACGCAGCAGCAACGGCGCTATGGCTTTCGCTCAGTGCTGAGAGATGGGACGAAGCTCGTAGATGGGCCCGTACTCTTGCGCCGATTTGAGATTGCCGCAGTGGAGGGCCTTTCGCACGCCATCAAGTCTGCGGGCGTCCTCCACACTGATGTAAGGCGACCATCCGGTCTCGTCTTCCATCAATTCGACCTCGATTTCGGCAACGTAGCCGCCTTCGTGAACAAACTTTGTCTTTTTACGCCGTTTCATATTCAAGGCCTCCGCGTGAACCCTTGATCCCAACGTTCCGGGTCGGGTCTGTATGCCGTAACCAATACCGCGGGTTCATCGTGTCCTTTCGGAATACCCCAGACTACATGAACAGGATTAACCATATGGTCCTTTTAGAGAAGCAGAATACAGCAGTTTACCACACACGCTTTGGCTGGGTGGCCTATCACCCAACGACCGGATAAGGTAGGCTAAAAGGGAAAGGACTCCAACATTTTGCACAAGCCCCACCTTACTCCTTTTTCCCGGCATCCGCCTTGGCTTTCTCGGCAAGGTTGCGGAGGTAGTCCCACGAATAGATGCCGGTAGTGTGGCCGTCGGACCACTCGAACGACACGGCGTAGTTGCCGAGGTAGTTGACCTTCGAAAACCGGATGTCGTCGGGGATCGTAGTAGGATCGAGCAGTGCTTCGCCGGTACGTTCGTCGACGCACACCGCGCACGGGCACGCCGCTCGCAAGTCTTTGTTGGGTAAGTCCGCTTCGAAACCATCCGGCCACACGATCTTTACTGAACTCTCCTGTTCGATAACATCGGGCATCTGTTGCCGGCCCGCACGGCTCACACCCACCGCCCGGTGGACACGCTCGGCCAACGACGCCATCGCGTCGAGGTCAGCACCCGCTTCGGGCGCCGACAGGTCGGACAGACCCTGCACGATGGGCACTTCGGCAAGGGTTTGGAGACCGAAGCGGTCCTGCAACAGCCCGAAACTGCGGCCAAAGGGATAATGGGTCTTGCCGCACTGGTCGCAGGTAAACGAACACATATTTTCGACCACCCCCAGCACCGGCACGTTAACGGTCTCGAACATAAGGATGCCCTTGGCGACGTCCACGAGCGACAAGGCCTGCGGAGTGCTCACGATGACCGCGCCATCGAGAGCCGCTTGTTGCACAATGGTCAATTGCACATCCCCCGTGCCGGGGGGCATGTCGATGATGAGGTAATCGAGTTCGCCCCAATCGGTCTGGGCGAGAATCTGAGCGATGTAGTTCGAAACCATCGGACCGCGCATGACGGCCGGTGCTTCGCCCAGCACAAACCCGAGCGACATGATTTTCACGCCGTGGACCTCGAGCGGCACAATCTTGTTGTTGCGGCCGAACATCTCGGGACGGTGAAGGTTGAACAGCGTGGGGAACGACGGCCCGTAGATATCGGCATCAAGCAGGCCGACGGCGTGGCCTTCGCGCGCCATGGCCATGGCGAGGTGGGCGGCGACCGTCGATTTGCCGACGCCGCCTTTGCATGCCGACACCGCAATGACCGCCTCGATATCCTTCAAGTTCTCCATCACCTGGGGGGCGCCCCGGCCCTGCTGACGGCGCGGCGGCTGGGCGCTCATCTCGATGTCGACGCTTTCAACGCCGGCCACGCCGCGTACGGCTTTCTCGCACGCTTCCAGAAAATGCTTCTTCATGGGACAAGCAGGCGTGGTCAATTCCAAAGTGAAACTGACATGACCGCCATCGATGATCAAGTCCTTGATAAATCCCAAGGACACAATATCGCGTCCTAGGTCGGGATCGACGATGTGGCGCATCGAATCAAGTATTTCTTGTTCGCTCGGCATGGGACTCTCCTTGGTAGATTCCAGCGCAGGGCATGGTTTACGGAAAACGACAATGATACCTTTTCGCGGAAAGCCGTGCCAAATGCCATCACACGCCATCACACGCCTGATCGCCGGATAACTCGACGGAACATCCCCGATGCCGGTGCCGTTGGAAACGGTACTGCACGGAGGTCTACGGTTGCACGCATCTCTGGAGCGCCAACGGCGCGAAATATACCAGGGCTGAAAGCCCAGGAAAACGATATCACTACAAGAAAACGGGCTGAAAGCCCAGGAAAACGATATCACTACAAGAAAACGGGCTGAAAGCCCGTAAC
>JAWODE010000129.1:0-2795 GCA_046483455.1 Candidatus Hydrogenedentota bacterium
GCCGTGACAGCTGCCGTCGAGGCGGCTGTCACGGCCCCCGTTGACCCGCCGACCACAACAACATCGACGTCGTATGCCACCGGAATTTGGCGCGCCGATTGCAGGACAAAGTGTTCGTCTGCCGCGCTGACGGCCGCCAGAAAGACCAAACCGGCAAACAGGCTAACCAGAATCGTTCGAATTAACATGAGTTAGACTCCTGAAAAGGGCTCGTTGCCCGAAAATGGTAAAGAACAACCGCTTAACCTATAGCCGTTTCAGCCGCTTTTCGTCAAATTACGCCCGACAAAATCCAGACCGTGGAACACCTTAAAACATTGGAACGTAACCATTTTGCCTCTATTGGTGCGCCATCTCGGGGTGACACGGCAAGCATCCTATGTGCTATGATCAGGGGTCGAAACCGAGGGAGACAAATCTTATGACCCAGTCGATGGAGCGTGAAGCCCTCGAGTTGGCCACCATTCTTGATACGATGGCCGACGGGGTTTTCGTTATCGATACAGAGCATGTTATCCAGCGGTGGAACCGTGCCATGGAGCGTATTACCGGGTATTCCCCCGCGGAGGCGATTGGACGAAATTGCGCCTTTCTGAACGATGGCTGTCGATGCGACCATTGCGACCACCTGCCCCCGTTCACCTGTGATCTCTTTGAGGTCGAGTCCGTCGATAAAGCGGAAACGGTCATCCGTAATTGCGACGGCGAGGAGGTGCATGTGGTGGCGGCGGGGCGTGTGCTGCGCGGCGATGACAGAGAACCCATCGGGGCCGTAATTACCCTCACCGATATTACGTCCCTCCGGCATCTCGAAACGGAAATGAACCAGCTTCGCCGAGAGGTTACGGGGCGCTTCGAGTTCCACAATATCGTAGGAAAAAGTCCTCAGATGCGCGAGATTTTCAATCTCGTGGAATTGGCCGCCGCATCGCCGGTCACCGTCCTCATCACCGGCGAGACCGGCACCGGCAAGGAAATAGTTGCCAAAGCAATCCATTATCACAGCGAACGGAAGGATGGTCCCCTGGTTAGGGTCAACTGTTCGGCCCTTTCGGAATCGTTGCTCGAGAGCGAATTGTTCGGTCATGCGAAGGGCGCGTTCACAGGCGCTATCCGAGACCATGCGGGCCGGTTCGAGCGTGCCAACGGGGGTACGATATTCCTCGACGAAGTGGGCGATATTCCTCCGCTGGTGCAGGTGAAGCTGCTCCGGGTACTCCAGGAACGCGAACTCGAGCGCGTGGGTGAAGCGACACCCCGAAAAGTGGATGTCCGTGTGATTGCGGCCACCCACCGGAATCTGCGTGAGTTGGTGCGACGAGGTGAGTTCCGCGAGGACCTCTTTTACCGGCTTAAAGTGTTTCCCATTAACCTTCCCCCTCTGCGCGAGCGCAAGGAAGACATTGATCCGCTTATCAAACGGTTCATTGCGCGGTTCAACGAGGAAACCGGCAAGAACATTCAGGGATTGACTCCGGATGCCATCCGCATGGCCATGGACTATTGCTGGCCGGGGAATGTCCGCGAACTCGAGAACGCCATCGAGCATGCGTTTGTCACATGCAACGGGGCGTTCATCGGGCCATTCGATTTGCCCATCGAAATCCGCCGGGTGGAGCTCAAACAGCAGCTATGCGATGATGCAAGTCCCTTCGATGGATTCACCATCTCGGGTACTTATGCAGAGGGCGCCTCGCGAAGGAAACGCGGCAATAACCGCGAAGAATTGATAGCCGTGCTGGATGCCTGCGACTGGAATAAGGCCGAGGCCGCCCGCCGTTTGGGAATCACCCGGACCTCGGTCTGGCGCCGTATGAAAAAATTGGGCGTACCCCTCGAACCCCCTGAGTGAGTTCTTCAGGATAATGGCTCCCTCTTAGGCAGATAGATGAAAAGGCCGGGACACGGGAACGTTTTTCGGAGCAAAACGGGGGGGTGTCCCGAACCCTTTGGACCGGAAGCATCGGAAGTATGGCGGGAGCAGTAGCGGCCCGTTTTGGACTTCACGTTCGTCGTGACCTCTATTAGAACGCCCAAGGAGTAGCACCATGAAATCACCTGCCTTAGTCATCTTCGTTGGTTGTATTTTCTTCGGACTCTCCGCGTATTCCGCGGAAAACCCGGCACCCCTCTTTGAAATGGAGAACCTCTTCATCGGCGAGCGCATCCCTAAGATTGTCGTCGCGACCGATGGGACGGTACTGGCCTTCGCCAAATCGTGCCACTTGTTGCGGCGAAGCGAGGACGGCGGCGTAACATGGAGCAAGGTCCAAGAGGTAGGCGCCGAAGCAGGCGGCAATGCCATCGTCGACGAAGTCAGCGGCGATGTGCTCATCCTTAAGGGCAAGCCCGCATGGGTCTGGCGCAGCGGCGACCACGGAAAAACCTGGCAACGCGAGGATGTAACCATTTTGCCGAATCCCTACGGTCATGGCGCACCGGACGGAGCCGCGCCCATCAATACTTCGTGCTCTGAATCGGGAGTGACGCTACGCTATGGTGAACAGAAGGGGCGGTTGCTCATGCCGTGCCGCGTGATGCCTCCGGAAGGCACCAACGACCAGGAATGGTGGCCCTATCACTACAACACGGCCGTTTACAGCGACGACCGCGGCAAAACCTGGCAGACCAGGAATCCCGTTCAGAGCGGAACAGGCGAAGGGACGCTGGCCGAGCTCTCGAAGGGAACCATCTACTATAACTCCCGCTCACACATGTCCGTCGATCACCGCCGCCGCATCTCGTGGAGTCACGACGGCGGTGCGATGTTCGTCGACTGGAGCGTTTCGGACGAG
>JAWODE010000314.1:0-12790 GCA_046483455.1 Candidatus Hydrogenedentota bacterium
GAGGATCAGGATCAGGCGGCTCCGCCGGACTGCCCCAGGTGTGGCGCCCCGATGGTTCTCCGGGAGGTCACCCGCGAGGGCCCCCGCATGGGAGCTTTCAGGGTCTTGGGCAAGCTCCCATAGACAGGAACTGCCTATTTTGGGGGGCGAAAAGAGCGGCCTCCTGGGGATTGTACCAAGGTTTTCCAGGCACGCGGCGTAGGAGAAATTGTGCGTGATCGAGTTCAATCCGGTCGATATTCAATTCGCCGTAGAGCAGGCCGACAATGTCTATGTAAATGTAGGTTGTTGGGACACGCATGCTCGCGACGGGGCCTTCTTCCGGCGCAAAGTTAAGTTCGAGGTCATCGATTCGGATACCGCGTATCCCCGCGGCAGCGACGGAATCCGCGTCTAGAGCGACCCCTATGTGCGCTTGGGCGGTCTCGAGCAGCATTTGACGGAGGGATTCCAGGCGGTACTCTATAAACAGCGTGGCCGTAGCGACCAGTCCGCTTAATAGTAGCAATGCCAAAAGCCATATCCGAGTGTATCGGGCTGACCGGACCCCGCGCGGCCTTTTTTCTTGTAAACGCTTTTTAATCGCGGACTTCTGCCTTTTCTTCGTCAGGGGTGTCTTCGGAACTCTCGAACCATTTCAGGTCTTTTGCTTGCAGAATTTCGTTTGTGAGTCGCTCGACGATTTCCGGGTGGTCTTTGAGGAAGATCCGGGTATTTTCGCGGCCTTGGCCCAGATTTTCACCATCTAACGAAAACCACGAGCCGCTCTTTTGAATGAGCTTTTCAGCGATGGCCATATCGAGAACATCGCCTTCCTCTGAAATCCCCTCGTTAAACAGAATCTCGAACTCGGCGGTCCGGAAGGGGGGACTCAATTTGTTTTTGACGACTTTTCCACGAACGCGGTTGCCGACGTTCTCTTCCTTGTCTTTGATAGAGCCGATTCGTCTGACTTCAACCCGCATGGATGCGTAGAACTTAAGTGCCTGGCCGCCTGTGGTGGTTTCAGGGCTGCCAAACATCACGCCGATCTTCATGCGAATTTGATTGATGAAAATGACAAGTGTTTTGGAGCGGCTTATGGCTGCCGCCAACTTACGAAGAGCCTGTGACATCAGCCGTGCCTGCAGGCCCACATGCGCGTCACCCATATCGCCTTCAACTTCGGCCTTGGGGACCATCGCCGCGACGGAATCAACTACAATAATATCGACGGCGTTGCTACGCACCAAAGCTTCGCAGATTTCGAGGGCTTGTTCAGCCGTGTCGGGCTGCGAGATGAGCAGGTTATCAACATCCACCCCGATTCTCGCCGCGAAGCTGGGGTCCAAAGCGTGTTCCGCATCAATGTAACAAGCAATGCCGTCATGTTTTTGGGCATTTGCGACTGCGTGCAAGGCCAAGGTCGTTTTGCCAGAGGCTTCCGGACCGAATACTTCTACGACACGTCCCCGCGGAAAGCCCCCAATGCCGGTAGCTATATCTAAGGAGAGACTTCCTGTGGAAATGGCCGGTACTTTTTGATGGAAGTGATCATCGCCAAGGCGCAGCAATGTTCCCCGGCCAAACTGTTTTTCCAGTTGCGCCACTGCAATGTCGAGTGCTTTGTTGCGTGCCTCGTTGTCTGTTTTTGCGGCCATAGCGTACTCCTTCCCGGCATTTATCTGAAAAAAAATTCACCTACCGCGGCCATGGTGCCATAACACGTGCTGGTTGTCAAGAGCGAAAAGCGAAACCGGGTCTATTTTATCTTTTTCGGTGGCGAAGTCCAATCGTTTTTTGCGTGCTACGGTCACTTTAGGCTGCATTCGTTCCGAAAAGAGGTGGGTACTTCTCGCAAAACCCACGATGCTTTGACCACGGATTACTGATGAGAGGGATTACATTGATTCAGACGAAGAAGGCCAAGGTTGCAGAACCTGGGGGTTCCACCTTCGAAATTTGTCACAGCCCGTGGCCATTTCGTCCCTGCAAGTTTTCTTCTTTGCCGGCTGGGGGAGGGCACGTCAAATTCGTTGACAGGGGGGCTTCTTGGTGATAAACTACCGGCCAGTCGAGCGGGATTAGCTCAGTTGGTAGAGCGCCAGCTTCCCAAGCTGGATGTCGCCGGTTCAAGCCCGGTATCCCGCTCCATTTTTTATCTGCATCGATGGAGCATCCCGCCAGCCCAATTTCTCTTCGATCTACGCCGTGAGTCTTAATCATCGCTTTTTCCCGTTTGGAAAACTACTGAAAATCCGGCGAAGGCGATCACATTCACAGAGCGGCTGAAAGTTATAAAACATTTTTTGATAAGCGATTGCAAATCGCAGCTCCCATGATACATTAGGTCGAAATATTACATTTTAAAAACGGGGGGCGTGGATAATATGGCCAAACCTGGGTATTAGCAGGCGTCTGTGTCTGGTGGTAAATTCTTTGAAAGTAAACATAATATACATTATCAGACGTTCCGCCTATTGCGCCAGAGAGCGCGAGGTTGTATTTCTACGCGCTATTTCCCCCAATGACGCCGCTCATTCTTCCTCGTTCGCGCTGTTGAACGGATGTACTCGGGGCAGTGAAAATTCTATTCTCGGTGGTGGTTTATTCGATGACCATGGCAACTACTGGACAGGCTACGGTGTCTTCGGCGGTCGGGCCGCACTGTACATCTGGATGAGCTGGTCGAGGCGGGCGAGAATCGATGATAACGCTTTGGTGATTTCGGCGGTATCTCTGTCGTGCTCTTTTTGGGCGTGAGCGAGGTCGGCGGCGAAGCTGACGGCCGCGGCAAGCGCGAACGCCTGAGTATCGATTTTGTTGCTTGAGGCTTCTATTTCGCGAACGCGTTCGGTTACCAAATTGGCTAACTGCTCGGTGGTGTCGACGTCGTCGAAAATGGGCAGGTCAATGGTGACGCCAGCGACTTTGGTTCGGTGTGTCGACGGGGTCATTGGCGTATCTCCGCCGCAAGGGCCTTTGTAAGGGCCAGGAGTTGCCGGAGTCCCTGGTGAATGGATTGATGTGTGGCGCTGATTTGGTCCTGTTGGGCACGTACTGCATCGTAGGCGTTGGCCTTATGCTGCAAGGTGACGAGTTCCTTTCGGTGCCTCAGTTGTGTTTCAAGGGCTTCCTGTTTGCGTTGGTCCGCCTGGATGACCTGTTCTTGCGAAGATGCGAGGATTTCTTCGAGAGCGTCGAGTCTCTCGACGATATCATTGAGGGTCTTTTGTAAGAAAGGCGTCACCGTAGCTCAGCACCATGCTTTTTCCGGAGTGCATCAAGTATTTTATCACAGAATTTATCGGTGTCTTTGTCCGTGAGAGTTCGGTCGGGGGCCTGAAAGACAAGACTAAGCGCTACACTCTTCTTGTTTTTCGAGACCTGCTTACCGGTGTAGATATCGAAAATCTGGACCTTGGAAAGAAACTTCCCCCCGGCTTTGCGCGCCGTCTCCAGTAAGTCCCCGGCGGGGATGGACTTGTCTACCATGATGGCGAGGTCTCTGAGGGACGGAGGCAGGGTTGGAGGCGGCGTAAATACTGCTGGTCGGGGGTTGAGCTCAAGAAGATAGTGGATGTCGAGGTCGAGAAGGTATACGGACTGGTCTATGTCAAAGGCCTCCAGTACTTTGGGGTGTACCTCCCCCATCGTTCCAGCCTGTTTCGTATTGACGATAATCCGCGCACAAGCACGGGGATGGTACGTGGGGGTTTCGAGCGCCTCGAGTTCCCAGGACGCGCCCAGATGCTCCAGGATTGCCTCAGCGTATCCTTTAAGATCGTAAAAATCGGTGTCGCGAGCGGGTTCTGACCAATGTTTTCCACCGGGAGAGCCGGACAAGGCTACCACGCAACGGTAGTGTTCATCCGGTAGTTCTTGTCCCTCAACGGGAATATAGATGGGACCTGTCTCGAAAATGGCTATATCCGGTGTCCCTTTTCGGATATTTGTGGAAACAAGGGAAAGAATGCCAGGGATAAGAGAAGTCCGCATCCCAGTGTAATTCTCAGACAAGGGATTCTGCAGGGTCACAAGATGATGGTATTCTTCCGGTAGCCGGGCATTTTCAACTTCCCTGGGACTGGAAAACGTCATGGACATGGTCTCAGTCAATCCCTTAGCCGTCAGGTAGTTACGGAATTCTTCCAGCTTCTTTTCCTTGGGGGCGAATATAATCTCTGTCTGCCGAATGGGCGGCAGCGTAAGAGGTATTCTGTCGTATCCATAAACCCTCGCGATTTCTTCGATTAGATCAGCTTCATGGCTGACATCATGACGCCACGTAGGGACTTGAACCGTGCATGAGGCATCATCGGATTTAGTAACTGTAAACGCAAGGCCTTCTAGGATGCTTCGCTGATTCTCCGGTGGAACGGCGGTCCCCAGCAGGAGGTCGGTTCGAGCGTATCTAAGAGTTAAACTATTATGAGGTAATGGTTTGGGGTGTTCGTCGAGGCGACCTTTTGCGATTTTTGCACCCGCTAGCTCCTGAATAAGGTAGGCGGCCCGGTCAAGTGCCCATACCGCCATCTCGGGGTCTGCGCCGCGCTGAAAGCGTTGGGAGGCTTCGGTGTTCATTCCAAGGGTTCGGGCGGTGCTGCGCACCGATGGCGGATGGAAATAGGCGCTCTCGAGGAAAATACTGGAGGTGTCCTCCCCCACCTCGCTGTCGGCGCCGCCCATGATACCGGCCAAGGCGACAGCATGGTCCGCATCGGCGATGACGAGCATATCGGAGGTCAGTTTTCGGGTTTGCTCATCAAGTGTTTCAAGTGTTTCGCCTTGTTTCGCAGTCCGTACGACGATGCGGTTTTCGTGTAAGTTGTTGTAATCAAAAGCATGTAGCGGGTGGCCGGTTTCGAGAAGAACGAAATTAGTGATGTCTACGATGTTGTTTATTGGCCGCTGACCGGCAGCGATGAGGCGCTTGCACAGCCACAACGGCGAGGGTGCGATTTTCACGTCGGTAAGGACTCTTCCGGCATAGCGGGGACAGAGGTCTGGGGCTTCGATAGTGACTGACGAAAGGGAGGCCGCGTCTTGCTTGCTTTCCTTGAGTTTAAATTGTGGGAGGCGCAGGTCGGTGCCGTGTAGTGCCGCGAGTTCGCGTGCGACGCCAATCATACCGGCCCAATCGCCCCGATTTGGTGTGATTTCGACCTCGAAAACGGTGTCGTTAAGGCCCAAGAGCTCAAGGGCGTCGGCGCCGACGGGGGCGTCCGGTGGAAGAATGAGGAGTCCTGAATGGTCGGAACCGATGCCCAATTCATCGGCAGCGCACATCATCCCCTGCGACTCGACCCCCCGCATTTTGCGCCGCTTGATTTTGAAGCCTCCGGCGAGAGTGGACCCTTCGATGGCGGTGGGCACCTTGTCCCCCACGCTCATATTGGTTGCGCCACAGATGATTTGAAGGGGTTCCGCTTGGCCGACGTCGGTCTGGCAAACCACCAGTTTGTCGGCGTTGGGGTGGGATTCGATCGACTTGATTTGCCCGACGACGACGTTGTTTAGGTCGGCTCCAATGTGTTCGACCGCCTCTATTTCAAGGCCCAGCATGGTGAGTTCATCGGCAACCTTGTTGATATCTTCATGGATATCGACGAATTCGCGTAACCAATTGAGTGATATGCGCATGTTAGAACTGCTCCAGGAACCGTAAGTCGTTTTCGTACAGGTAATGAATGCTACTGATTGCATGGGTTAACATGGCAATGCGTTCGATTCCCATGCCGAAAGCAAAGCCTGAATAGGTTTCGTAATCGTAGTTCGCGTATTTGAAGACTTCGGGGTGTACCATGCCACAGCCGAGGATTTCGAGCCAGCCCGAGTATTTGCAGACCCGGCATCCTTTACCCGCGCAGATTGTGCACGAAATATCGACTTCGGCCGATGGCTCGGTAAAGGGAAAATAGTGAGGCCGGAAGCGCATCCGGGTTTCAGGTCCGAAATATCTGTGGATGAACAACATAAGCACCCCTTTGAGATCGGCGAAGCTGATGCCTTTATCCACCAGGAGACCCTCGATTTGATAGAACATGGGGCTGTGGCTGGCGTCCTGGTCGACGCGATACACACGTCCCGGCACGACTACCGCTACAGGCGGCTGCGTTTGCTCCATCACGCGCATTTGGACGGGGGACGTCTGCGTACGAAGCACGACGCCTGGTTTGACGAAGAAGGTATCGTGGAGGTCGCGGGCCGGATGGTCTGGGGGGGTGTTCAGGCTGTCGAAATTGTAGTATTCGGTCTCGACATCGGGTCCCGTGGCGACTTGAAAGCCCAACTGCGTGAAAATGTCGATAACCTCTTCGGCGACGCGCATGACGGGGTGTTTGTGGCCGCGCAGGGGCCGTCTGCCGGGCAAGGTCAGGTCCACCCGCTCGGCTGATGCGGAAATCAACTCCTCGGATGTCGAAAGGGCGGCTTTCTTGGATTCAAGGGCGTCTGTGACGGCCTGTTTGACCTCATTGGCGAGCTTTCCGAGCTCGGGTCGTTCTTCGGGCGACACTTGGGCAAGACCGCGCAGAACTTCCGTCAATAACCCTTTTCGTCCGAGAAACTTGACTCGGGCCTGCTCGAGGGACGCCAAGTCCGTTGCCGCATCGATGGTTTTGACGGCTGTTGCGCGAATTTCCTCAAGTTTCTGTTTCATTCACGAATATTCCTCTTCACGTTAGGTTTTGAATAAGGCCGAACCTATGCGTACTTGGGTGGAGCCTTCCTCGATGGCGACTTCGAAATCATTTGTCATTCCCATCGAAACGGTTGCGAGTCCGTGCGCATCTGCTAAGCGGCGAAGCCGGGCGAAAAAGGGCCGTGTCTTCTCCGGGTCATCCACGAATGGCGCCATAGTCAGAAGGCCGTCCACTCGTAAGTGTTTCATTTCCGAGATTTTATCCAATATCTTAGGAAGTTCCTCGGGGTTAAAGCCGTGTTTGCTGACTTCCCCCGCGACATTGATTTCAATCAGAATCGGCAAGGGGTCTTCCCTCCCACTCTCTTGGCATCGTTTATCAAATGTTTCCGCCACCGCAAGGCGGTCCACGGCATCTATTTTATCAAATAAACGCATGATATTATTGCACTTGCGCCGTTGCACGTTGCCAATCATGTGCCAGATAGCCTTGTGAGGGAACCGCTCGATTTTTTCACGAGCAGGTTGCAGGCGGTTTTCTCCGAAATCGCGTATTCCCAACTTGTAGAGCGTCAGAATTTCCTTAAGACCCACTGTTTTCGTAACCGCAACGAGCTCTATGCTATCCGGGTCGCGCCCTGCTTTCCGCGAAGCGGCTCGCATGCGTTTCCGCACCTGGGCGAGGTTTCTCTCTATATTAGTTTCCGGTACGCTCACGCGGCACTGCCCCCCAACGTTCTGTTCAGAATAGAAGCTGATATGATAGTGCCGCAAAAGTTGCGAATCAAATTAAACGCTTGCATTTCTTGAGAAAACTTGGAATTACCCGTTTCACCGTGCGAAGCTCGTGAAACGTTTACCCCGTTCTCTTGCTCAGATAACCCCAAGGCCGGTGGTTCTGCGAAATTCATACCACTGCCCGCTCAGTTCGAACACGACATGTTCGCCGAGTCCGATGAATTGGTCAATAACCGACTGTTCCTTGCGGAGTGCGGCCAGGTTTTTTGACGGGGGAGTGAGCAGAATTGTTTCCTGGTTGTCATAAGCGGCTTGGCGCCAGATGTCCTCAGTGGGGTCGTATTCAAAAATGCGCCCCGCAACTTCGAGGGGTTGGGCGGCTCGGGCCTCTCTCGCACGCTTGATTTCGAGCAAGCGTTTCCGTTCGGAGAGGTTGAGGGGAAGATCGGCTTCTTGACACATCTCGATGATCATTTCGGAGGCTTCTTTAAAGAATGTCGAAACCTCCATGCGTGCCTGGCGCAAGAGCGCGAGGGCCTCGAGTGTGCGCCCTTGCTCGTGTAGTTCGATGGCGCGCATCCGCCACAAACGCGCTTGAGCGAATTCATCGCCTCCAGCGAGGCTGGCATTAAGATTGGTGTAAATCTCTCGTGCCCCTTCGAGCAAGGCATTTTGCTTCTTTTTGAGTTCTTTTGCCTTGCGCTCCAACTGGTCCGCCTGTTGTTCCTGACCATCGGCGCGTGCCTGCCGGGCCTGGAGCATCAATTCTTCAGCCTGCTTCCCGATTTGATAGGCATCGCGCTCTTTGATGAGACCGCTGTTAATCTGAATCATCCTTTGGGCCACCTGGTGGCCGGGGTTGTTACGAAGATAGTTCTCCCATCCCGCGAGCGCTTCCTCGTACTGCCCATTGGCTTGCAGGTTGTGATAGAGCATGCGGCGGACCCAGCTCTCATGACGTTGTTTGGTAGCCTCGGTCAGGTAGGTGACAGCGTTCATGGGGTCATTGAGTTTCTCATCGTAAATGGCAAATCCCAGGTCAAAGTAAAGGCGGTAGTCGCGGGGATTGTTGCGAATGCCGTCCTTGAGGAAATCCGCGGCGGCGTAATATAAACGTTCCTTTGTCCCGACCCAATCGCCGTATCGAGGTACATACTCCTTCTGGTATTCGGGTGTTTCGCTCATCTGGGCCGTAAGATTGTATGCAAGGTGCCATGCCCCAATGAGATACGCATCCACAAAATTCGGATCGAGCAAAACGGTCGTACGCATGAGAGGAATCATGCGCTGCATTTCGCCTTTATGGAAAGCTTCGTCGACTTGAATCCAGAGCAAGCCGGCGGCCATTTTTCGAAAACCTAGAAACATCTGACCGATGCTGACCGGGGTTTCCTGATTTCTATAGATATCGGCAACGCCTATCTGGCTCCCCGCGGTGGCGAGTCGGTTCGCGCGCCGGTATGCGAAGAAATCGGCGCGTTCCGGAGCAAGGTTTTGGCTTCGGGCGAATTTCCAAACCAAGGTATCGCGTTTGACCTGTTCGGGAGGGGCCATGCGGGCAGCCGTGCCGCTCTCCTCTTCCTCGGTGAGGCTGCCTGTACTCAGGGTGCGGGTATAACGCACGAGTTTCGGATAGGGCTCCCCTGTAGCTTCGTCAATGTCACCTTCGTCAACGGGAATATCGGGGAGCGCTTTATCGGCTTTTTCCACAACGCGCTCGAACAACGAGCGGTCCATGAAATCTTCCGCTTCCTCGCCCTCCAATTCAGGGGTGATGGTTCCGAATACCCGCAACTGGGTGGAAGCGGTCACGAGCCACCGGTAGAAGGCGTCCGCCTCGCGCAGATTCCGTACGCGGTATCCTTGCAGGGCGCCCAGAGCCAGCGCGATGATGGTCAATACGGCCAGTATGAGATTGGGGAACCGTTTCATGATGGCTTACAGCTCCTTACGGCGGAATACCCAATAGGCAATGATGTAACCTGCCAAGGCGTAGAGAATGCCATATACAACGAGGTTGGGGATTTGTATATCTTTTGGTGTGTCGTTGATTTGCAGGCTCAGAATCTGGGTTTTGAGGCTGAAGTACTGCAAATCGGGCAATGTGTGACGCAGTGCCCAGGCGATCTTCCCGAGGGCCTGGTCAGCGACGTTCTCGGAGACTTCGGCGCGGTTGACAACGCTATCGAGGTACTGAGTCAAATTGCCGGTAATGAAGATGAAGAGGCCGGCGATGGTCGGCAATACGGCCGAGGTGGAGGCTGCCGCGACGGCGAACGTGAAAGCCGAAACGATAAGAAACTCGAAATAGGTCAGGAAGATAGCATAGAGCAGCATTCGCGGAAAGATGGGTTCTTTGATGTAAAGCGCTATGGAAAATAGTGCTCCCATCAGCAAGAGATTCACCGCGACAATGATTTGCACTCCTACGAACTTCCCTAGCAGGTATTGGAAGCGGCGCACCGGCTTCGAGAGGACCGTATAGACCACCTTGTTATCGAGCTCGGTGGGAACGACCGAGGCGGAAATAAAGATAGCGATAAGGACACCGAAAATAGAGACGGCGGTAATGCAAATGTCTTTGATAAGTTTGATGTCTACGTCGGTGGCCACGGTCCCGGAAGTATCGTACATCATGGCAGTCAAGAACATAGAACCAAAAATGACCAGAATACTGAGAATCAGAAACCCGATCAGGGTCTTTTTGCGAAGCCCTTCGCGAAAGGTGAACAGAGCGATACTCCAGGGTGTGAAGAACGCGACACCGGCAATGATGGCTAATACGATAATCCCGTACATGACGGTCAGCCACAGGTTGCTAGCTAACCAGATGCTCATCTAATTCTCTCCTTGCTGTGCTTCTTTGTCTTTTACCGCGGAACCCACCACGCGTACGAAGACCTCTTCAAGGGTTTCCCGGCGCGGCGCCACGCTGACAATTTTCATATTCTGGGCTTTACAGATATCCAGAGCGTCATAAAGAGACATATTTTCCGGTACGCGGAGGACGACTCTTCCGGCCACGGCGTCTTCAGAAGCCAAGCCCGCCTCGCGGGTCTTCTGCAGGGCTTCGGGAGTAGCTTCCTCGGCTTTAATGGTAAACTCGCGGCTGGTAAGTAATTCGTCGATGGTGCCGGAGGTCTGCAGAATTCCTTCGAACAGGATACCCACGCGGTCGCTGATCAATTCGACCTCGAGCAGCTCGTGACTGGAAATGAGAAGACTTTTTCCCTGGTCGCGAAGTGTTATCAAAAGGTCCCGAATTTCCTTACGGGCTACGGGGTCGAGGCCTGTGGTCGGTTCGTCAAGGATAAGGATACTGGGGTCGCTGAGAAGGGCCTGAGCAAGGCCTATACGCTGACGCATGCCCTTCGAGTATCCCCGGATGAGGCGTTTGCGGGCGCGTGTCATACCGACGATTTCGAGCACTTCCTCAATACGTTTTTTCAGGGTAGGGCCTTTCATGCCGTAAAGGCTGCCGTAATAGCGAAGGATTTCTTCGCCTTTCAGGAAATCGGGGTAATAGGCGCCTTCGGGCAGATAGCCGACGTTCTGCCGCACCTCCGGGGACGTGATATTCGAATTGCCCATGATTTTCATCGTTCCCGTATTGGGAAAAATGAGGCTCAAGAGGAGCTTAATGGTTGTAGTCTTTCCGGAACCATTCGGTCCCAGATAACCGAAGATTTCGCCCTCGTTTACTTGCATGGTGAGCTTGTCGAGGGCGACGACATCCTGGGCTTTGGAGATGCCTTTGTAGACCTTTGTTAAATCTTGTGTTTCGATGACTGCAGACACGAAACCTCACTCCATGATGCGCCCGGCACGATGGATGGCCTGAGCAATTTAGGTTACAGGGCATTACCGCTACACGCGGCGAAATATAGGAGAATCAGTGTCGAATCTTAGCAGAGGTCCCCTGCTATGTCAATCCGGGCCTAGAGTGGCGAGTGGCCGCGATGGTCTCCATCGCTCGCCGGCGGATTGCCTTTCGAAACAGAGAAACTATCTCATCGAACTGTTCGCCGACTCAGTTCGAGGTTGGGTTCCCTGATTTTTCGCGCTAAAAATCCAATTGGAACCCGGCTCCGATAGAGGTGCGCCAATTATCCAAGCGCTCGAATTCGGGCGCTTCGTCGTAATCCATTAACAAATGCAATCGGAAATCCAACCGGGATGTAAGGGGAAGTTGGAACGAGGATTCAGAACGTGCGCGCCACTCCCCTACGTCCGTCATACTCGGATAAAGAGAAACACTTTGGGACAACGTCCCGATCTTGGCTGACTGACGAAAGCGGAGGCGGAAGCGCAGGTTTAACTCCTGGTTTTCTTCGCGGCGAAGTTCATCTGCGTAATAAAAATCTTGAATTCGGCGTCTGAGAGGATTATCCGCTTTTGACCAGAGTTCTTCGGCGTCGTAATACTCGAATGCGGCGTTTATACCGGCAGTGAGATCAAAGAAACGGGAGGTGTCTTCGACGAATGTTTTCGCAATTCCAACATTGAGGCCACCGCGAAACTCGAGGCCTTCGTCGAGGTCCCGTTCAATTTCGAGCCCCAACTCGGGCTGAAATGCAGACCCTGATGGGAATCGCCAGTCGGCATATGAGCGAAACAGATGCGGGAACTCGTACTCATCCGTTATCTCGAGCATTGCCTCTGACTGGAAGTCGAAGCTGTCGGCACGGTTGCGAAGGGTAAGTCTCGTGAAGGCCGCATCGTAATCCCGGTTGCCCCAGCGATAGAGGTAGCCGCCCTCCCAGGAGAAGTCCAGGGGGGGAGTGTCGTTGTAGGAGTTCCCGGATTCTTCGAAGGCTGTTTGAAGCACGCGGGTGATATTTGTGACGGCGGCCAATTGAAGGAGCGTACCTTCTCCTCCACTCTCGGAGATGATTCGGGTGGACGCGCCCTGGCCGACAAAATGTCCTTGAAGGCGCTTTCCTTCGCGAAGCTCGACATCATAGGCATCTTCAGTGCTTAGAGAACGCACTTGTGAGACGGGGACAATGACCTGCCCCGCCAAGCCCGTGTCGAAGACAACAATCCCTCCCGAAAGGTCGATCAGCTCGCCCTTGAGGATGTCTCCTCTTGTCAGGGACAAGGTGTCTCCTTCGGCAACCATGCAGGCTATCAAGATGGTGGCCACTATGAGTGTATGTAACCAGATTTTCATGATGCTTCCATATAAATGGTAGAATGCAGCGCCTCATTAAGCAAGTTCCTTGTGCATTTTTTTGGAACTTTAGCGAAATTTCCCAAGGGAGGGGTTTCAAGGCATGTTAAAGCCAGTGTTCGAGAATCCATGGTTCCAGGCCGCCGCAATTCTGCTTGCGCTAGTGGGAGTAGCATTCCTTGCCTATTTGCTAAGTCCAGTACTTGTACCATTGTTTGCGGCGTTTATGGTGGCCTATCTGCTCGATCCGGTAGTGG
>JAWODE010000459.1:0-3338 GCA_046483455.1 Candidatus Hydrogenedentota bacterium
GGAGGATCGGCGCCTGCGAGCGCGTCGGAAACTCCTGCAATAAGCACGCGAAGTTCTTCTTCGTAGGCGTCGGCATCCACCTGTTGCAGAGTGCCTTCCAGGATAGTCTCAATGTTCTCGCGGATATATTTGGCGGCTCTTTTCATGTCCCCTCCGCCAGTTAAGAAACGGGCCAACACCCGAGGTTACGCCCAGCCCACAATTACTTAAAGATTCAGTATAGCAGAGTTTCGGCGGCGTTCAAGTGTGCTGGCAAGGGCCGTGCTGGCAAGGGCCGTGGAGCTGCGGTTTGGGCTCTCCAGGTGGAACAAGACAATGCATCCGGCTACCGGAACGCCTTTCTGAGGGCTTGTAGTGATCGTTGTTGGAGAAGATGCGGTGGTGCGGTAGGCTATTCTTTCCTCGGGGGCGGGGTTTCGGTCTCAGCCTCCTCCGCACGAACGGGCATGAAGAGGGTGACGATGCGGGCCTCGTCGCCGGAACGGTTGAGCTGATACACAAGAGGAACCTGCTGCCCGACGGAGAATTGCTCGAAAGTTTCTTTATCGGCGACTACGTCGCGGCGAATGGGTTCACCTTCCGGACGGAGAATGTCGACGTAAAGCACGTAAGTTCCCTCGGACGTGCCGGGGAACTCGACCTCCTTTGAAGTAATGATGCCTTGACCTTCGATTTCGGGTTGGCCATAGTATTCGGTCATTTTGGCTATCGAATTACCAAGCACCAGTACGACGATGATCGCGCTCAAGGTGATCAGAAGCATGAACCCCGGTTTGCGAATTCTCTGTGTAACGGGGGGGCTGGGTTCACGGGTCACGCGCAGATAGGGGCGTTCCTCCGCCATATGGTTCCGGAAATTTCCCCGGGTGAACTTCGTAGGCATCTAGACGGTCTCCTCGGTCACACAGCCCAAGCGCGGAAGTTGCGTCTTGCCGCACACCCATTCGCGTCTATCATAATAATCTCATAAAGTCTTTTTCTTCGCCAGAGCCCAAAAGCAGTCTCATCGATTATTCTATCATTCTTTTCGCTAGACATGGTCTGAAATGCAGGAGGAGTCTGGAATTATATTCACAGGTCATGCAGATATTCGAAGAATTAAGTGAACAATACAGACTAGAGCGTTGGGATTTCTGCCGTTGCAAAAACGGTGGATGACTATCTCCTGCAACGGTAATAACGCATTTTCTTTCGGAGGGCCGGGCCTCATGCACGTTGAACCGGCGACCACGCTTGCGTATCCTCCTTGAGATTACAGATGAGGAGGACCACATGGCATGTGAAGCAATAGCGTATGCCCGGGCGGGACTGGTAGGGAACCCTTCGGACGGGTATTTCGGCAAGACGATCAGTTTTACCTTCCGGAATTTTGCGGCCAAGGCGAGCCTGTATGAGAATCCAACGGTGGAAATCATCCCCAGTTTGCGTGATCGGTCCAACTACAACTCCATACAGGAACTGGCCGACGATGTCCGGGTCTACGGCTATTACGGAGGCATCCGGCTTATGAAAGCAACCATAAGCCGGTTTACCAAATATTGCGGGGAGCAGGGCATCAAATTGCCGGATAAGAACTTCTCGATTCGGTACCGCTCCAACATTCCGCGGCACGTAGGCATGGCCGGATCGAGCGCCTTGGTTACGGCGACCCTGCGATGTCTGATGGAGTATTACGATGTCGAGATCCCGGAAGAGATACAGCCGAATCTCGTGTTGAGTGTCGAGACCGAGGAACTCGGAATCTCGGCAGGTCTTCAGGACCGTGTGGTTCAGGTCTACCAGGAATGTGTATTCATGGATTTCGCCAAAGGCCTCATGGAGCAACAGGGACACGGGACCTACGAGCGAGTGGACCCGGCGCTGTTGCCCAAGCTCTTTATTGCGTACCGTACCGACTTGGCAGAAGGGTCGGAAATTTTTCACAATGCCATTCGCCAGCGGTGGCTGCAGGGGGACCCGCAAATCGTCGAGGCCATGAAACGGTTTGCGGCGTTCGCTCAAGAAGCGCGGGACCTGATTGTGGCGGGGCGCGGAAATGAGATTGGGCCGTTGCTTGACGCCAATTTCGACTTGCGCCGCACCATCTGCAATATCAGTCCGGCAAACATCGACATGGTCGAGCGGGCGCGGTCGGCTGGGGCGCACTGCAAATTCACCGGCTCCGGCGGCGCCATTGTGGGCGTGTACGAGGACGATGCCATGTATGAAGTCATCGAGCAAGCGTTTTCAGACACGGGGATTGTGGTGTTGAAACCCGAAATCGTGTAGGCGGTTCAAAAACGCTGTGACCCGGCTCTGAATGCTCGAGACGAAAATCCCTTTTCGGTGCTTGCCGGCCTGCTCTACATGCGGTTGTACTCAGTCGAATTTCTTGAGGTACTCGATGCTTTTGGTGGCGATGGTTTCGGGTCCGAGCTCAAATTTGAAGACTTCGACCGACATATACCCCTGATAATTGATATCCCGCAATGCTTCAAAAATAGGGCCGAAATTCACCTCCCCAAAGCCGGGTCCGTTCAGGTTTTCGTCGTTGGCGTGGTAGTGAGCCAGGTATTTGGCGTATTTCCGGATAAGCGCAGGCCGGTCCTCTTCCTCGAAGGCCATGGCCTTGGTGTCAAGAAGGAGCTGGAAATTGGGATGGTTCACCCGCTCGATGAGCTTGACGGCCTCCGCGGCAGTGGTACAGAAGTTGGTCTCGAGGTGCGTCAGCGGTTCCATGCAGATGGTCACGCCATGTTTTTCGCAGGCGGGCATGGCTTGCTCGAAGACTTCAGCCGTATACTCGAAGGCTTGGTCGTAGGTAAGGCTTTCATGGACGTTGCGTTGCTTGGGAGAGCCGAAAATCATGAGCCTCCCCCCCACGTCTCCGCAGAACTGAGCGAGGTCGACGAGGTACTGGGCCGCGCGGTCGCGGAGTTCTTTATCGGGATGATTGATGTGCAAGCCTTCGGGGCCGACAAAGACCCAGTGGATGCCGATTATATCGAGATCGGCGTCCTTGGCGCTTTTGACGATTTTTTTACGCGTGGCGTCGTCAATATCGGTTACATATTGACTGAAGGTGAAGGGGGCGAGTTCGATGCCGTCGTAGCCGGCTTCTTTGACGTAATTACAGGTGCGCGTGATGTCATTCCATTCTTTGAAAATCTCGTTGCAGATAGCGAATTTCATCAGGATATGTTTCCTCCTTCCGGGTGTTTATTTCGGCATGTGCACGGCCGGGGCCGGTTTGCAGACCTGGTTGCCGCCTGCGCGTTTGGCCTTGTACATGAGAGCATCGGCCTTTTCGATAAAGGAACGTACAGTGAAGCCTTCCTTGAAGGATAAGCAGCCGATGC